>NZ_VTZO01000046.1:0-29279 GCF_008369545.1 Pseudocitrobacter sp. 73
GAGCTATTCCCGCATCATCATGATTTCTAAGCTCTAAACCTGAAATCCGGTGATTAATTTGACGCTGTCGTAACGTTGATTTCTCTGTCGTTACGGGAGGCGCATTATACGAGAAATCCGTTTTGCTGCAACCCCCCTTGAAGCGTTTTTTTTGAAATCTCGTTCAAGTGCCGAATAATTCATCATCCTGGTGCTTTTTACGCCGAATGGCAAGCGCCATCCGGCAAAGACGAGGATCAGAGCTTAATAAAGTTTTCGCGATAGTAGGCCAGTTCAGCCACTGACTCACGGATATCATCCATTGCCTGGTGCGTGCCCTGCTTCTTAAAGCCATCGAGAATTTCTGGCTTCCAGCGACGCGCCAGCTCTTTGAGTGTGCTCACGTCCAGATAACGATAGTGGAAGTAGGATTCCAGTTCCGGCATATACTTAAACAGGAAACGACGGTCCTGGCCGATGCTGTTGCCGCAGATCGGCGATTTCCCTTCCGGAACCCACTGCTTGAGGAATTCAAGCGTCGCCAGTTCCGCCGCGCGGTCGTCAAGGGTGCTTGCTTTCACGCGTTCGACCAGCCCGCTGCCGGTATGCGTGCGCACGTTCCACTCATCCATCAGCGCCAGTTGTTCATCGGACTGATGCACCGCAATGGTCGGGCCTTCAGCCAGAATGTTCAGATTCGCATCAGTCACCAGGGTGGCGATTTCAATAATGCGATCGCGCTCGGGATCGAGACCGGTCATCTCCAGATCGATCCAAATCAGGTTGTTTTCATCTGCACTCATGTTATTTTCCACCCTTATCGCGTGACTATATTCATCTAAAATAGCGTGTATCATAGATCTTTTGCCCATTATGGGCGACCAGGAGTCTGTACGATTGAGTAAAAATAAACTCTCCAAAGGTCAACAGCGTCGCGTGTCGGCTAACCACCAGCGCCGTCTTAAAACGACTGCGGAGAAGCCCGACTACGATGACAATCTGTTTGGTGAAACCGCTGAAGGCACCGTTATCAGCCGTTTTGGCATGCATGCTGACGTTGAATCCGCCGACGGCGAGACGCACCGCTGCAACATCCGCCGCACCATTCGTTCGCTGGTTACCGGCGATCGCGTTGTCTGGCGTCCGGGTAAAGCGGCAGCCGAAGGCGTGAACGTCAAAGGCATCGTGGAAGCGGTACATGAGCGTACCTCGGTGCTGACGCGCCCGGACTTTTACGACGGCGTAAAACCGATTGCCGCCAATATCGATCAAATCGTTATCGTCTCGGCCATTCTGCCGGAACTGTCGCTGAATATTATCGACCGTTATCTCGTCGCCTGCGAAACGCTGGACGTCGAACCGATCATCGTGCTGAATAAAATCGATCTGCTGGACGACGAAAGCATGGCTTTCGTGAATGAGCAGATGGATATCTACCGCAACATTGGCTATCGCGTGCTGATGGTTTCCAGCCATACACAGGATGGTTTGAAACCGCTGGAAGAAGCGCTGACCGACCGCATCAGTATTTTTGCCGGGCAGTCTGGCGTCGGGAAATCGAGCCTGTTGAATGCCCTGCTGGGTCTCAACGAAGAGCGGATCCTCACCAATGATGTTTCCGATAACTCCGGTTTAGGCCAGCACACCACTACCGCCGCACGCCTGTATCACTTCCCGCATGGCGGCGATGTGATTGATTCTCCGGGCGTTCGTGAATTTGGCCTGTGGCATCTTGAGGCGGAACAAATCACCAACGGCTTTGTCGAATTCCATGATTATCTGGGTTTGTGCAAATACCGCGACTGCAAACATGACACCGATCCCGGCTGCGCCATCCGCGAAGCCGTTGAAGAAGGTAAAATTGCCGAGACGCGATTCGAAAATTATCACCGCATTCTGGAAAGTATGTCGCAGGTAAAAACGCGTAAAAACTTTTCTGATGGTGATAACTGAGAATTATGCTTTAGCGACTGACATTTATCGCGTGCGTCGTTAAAATCGCCACCTTTTCTTTTGGGACCCGCGCCTGATGCGGGTTCAGGAACGACACATCATGGCCTGGAGGCTACTTTGTTAAACGATCTTAAACTTTCACTGCAATACATTCTGCCTAAACTGTGGCTTACCCGCCTCGCAGGCTGGGGTGCGAGCAAGCGAGCAGGATGGCTGACCAAGCTGGTTATCGATCTGTTTGTGAAATACTACAAGGTCGATATGCAAGAGGCGCAGAAACCAGATACCGCCAGCTATCGTACCTTCAACGATTTCTTCGTCCGTCCATTGCGCGATGAAGTGCGCCCGCTGAATACCGACCCTAATGTGCTGGTGATGCCTGCCGACGGTGTGATCAGCCAGTTAGGCCGTATCGAAGAAGACAAAATTTTGCAGGCCAAAGGCCACGACTATTCACTGGAAGCGCTGCTGGCAGGTAACTACCTGATGGCAGATCTTTTCCGCAACGGGACTTTCGCCACTACCTACCTGTCGCCACGTGACTATCACCGCGTCCATATGCCGTGCAACGGTATCCTGCGCGAAATGATCTACGTGCCGGGCGATCTCTTCTCCGTGAACCATCTGACCGCGCAGAACGTACCTAACCTGTTTGCCCGTAACGAACGCGTTATTTGCCTGTTCGATACCGAATTTGGCCCGATGGCGCAGATTCTGGTCGGTGCAACCATCGTTGGCAGTATCGAAACCGTATGGGCAGGTACGATCACGCCGCCACGTGAAGGCGTCATCAAACGCTGGACCTGGCCGGCCGGCGACAACGAAGGCTCCGTTGCCCTGCTGAAAGGCCAGGAGATGGGCCGCTTCAAACTGGGCTCCACGGTCATCAACCTCTTCGCGCCAGGCAAAGTCCAGTTGATTGAAGAGCTGAAAAGCCTCTCTGTGACGAAGCTGGGCCAACCCCTGGCAGTCTCAACCGAAGCCGTTGTCGTTCCAGAGCCGGAAGTTCTGCCAGAGGAAGAAGTGGCGGCTGAAATTGCAGCCAGCCCGCTGGTTGAAGACAAGAAATACGAAAGCTAACTTCAAAAAGGGTTCTGACGTGCGCCTGATTATCACTTTCCTGATGGCCTGGTGCCTCAGCCTGGGGGCGTACGCAGCGACGGCCCCCGATAGCAAACAGATAGCTCAGGAGCTGGAGCAGGCTAAATCTGCCAAACCTGCCCAGCCCGAAACCGTTGAAACCTTGCAGGGTGCGCTGAACGCGCTCGAGGAGCGAAAAGGCTCCCTTGAGCGCGCCACGCAGTATCAGCATGTAATCGACAACTTTCCTAAACTTTCCCAAACATTACGCACCCAACTGAATAACCTGCGGGAAGAGCCGCGCGAGGTTCCTGAAGGCATGAGCGCTGATGCGCTAAGTCAGGAAATTCTTCAGGTCAGCAGCCAGTTGCTGGAAAAAAGCCGCCTGGCGCAGCAGGAGCAGGAGCGCGCGCGGGAAATCGCCGACTCCCTGAATCAGTTGCCGCAACAGCAAACCGATGCCCGTCGCCAGTTGAATGAAGTGGAACGCCGCGTCGGCACGCAAACGGCCAACACACCACAGGCGCAGGCGCAAAACCTGGCGTTACAGGCCGATTCTGCGCGTCTGAAGGCACTGGTTGATGAACTGGAACTGGCGCAGCTTTCGGCAAACAATCGCCAGGAGCTTTCACGCATGCGTTCAGAACTGGCGCAGAAACAGGGCGAACAGCTGGATGCGTATCTTCAGGCGCTGCGCAATCAGCTTAACAGCCAGCGCCAGCGCGAAGCGGAACGGGCGCTGGAAAGCACCGAACTGCTTGCCGAAAACAGCGCTAACCTGCCCGTCGGGATTGTTAATCAGTTCAAAGTTAACCGTGAGCTTTCTCAGGCGCTCAATCAGCAGGCTCAGCGTATGGACCTGGTGGCCTCACAGCAGCGCCAGGCGACAAGCCAAACCTTGCAGGTTCGTCAGGCGCTGAACACGCTGCGCGAGCAGTCGCAGTGGCTGGGTTCCTCTAATCTATTAGGCGAAGCGTTACGCGCGCAGGTTGCTCGCCTGCCGGAAATGCCGAAGCCCCAGCAGCTTGATACCGAAATGGCGCAGTTACGCGTGCATCGGCTGCGCTATGAAGATTTACTCAATAAGCAGCCGCAACTGCGCCAGATCCAGCAGGCCGATGGCAAACCGCTTACCGCCGAGCAAAATCGTATACTGGAAGCGCAGCTTCGCACTCAGCGTGAACTCCTCAACTCGCTGTTGCAGGGTGGAGACACGCTGATTCTGGAACTTACCAAGCTGAAAGTTTCCAATAGCCAACTGGAAGACGCGTTAAAAGAGGTGAATGAAGCCACCCACCGCTATCTGTTCTGGACCTCAGACGTACGGCCAATGGACTTCAGCTGGCCGCTGGAAGTGGTGCAGGATCTGCGCCGCTTAATCTCGCTGGATACCTTCAGCCAGCTAGGTAAAGCCACCGCGATGATGCTCACCAGCAAGCAGACGCTGCTACCGCTCTTTGCGGCGCTGATTCTGGTGGGTTTCAGTATCAGTTCGCGCAAACACTTCACCCGTTTTCTGGAACGTTCCAGCGCGCGCGTGGGCAAAGTCACCCAGGATCATTTCTGGCTGACCATGCGTACCGTTTTCTGGTCGATTCTGGTGGCCTCTCCCCTGCCCGTGCTGTGGGCAACGCTGGGTTATGGCCTTCAGGAGGCCTGGCCTTATCCGCTTGCCGTGGCGATTGGCGATGGCGTAACCGCCACCGTGCCGCTGCTGTGGGTAGTGATGATCTGCGCCGCCTTTGCCCGTCCGAACGGCTTGTTCATCGTACACTTCGGCTGGCCGCGCAACCGCGTGCTGCGGGCGATGCGTTATTATCTGATGAGTATCGGGCTTATCGTGCCGCTGATTATGGCGCTGATCATGTTCGATAATCTCAACGATCGCGAATTTTCCGCCTCATTAGGCAGGCTGTGTTTCATTCTGATTTGCGGCGCGCTGGCGGTGGTCACGCTCAGCCTCAAACGCGCAGGCATTCCCCTCTGGCTCGATAAAGAGGGCGATGGCGATAACATGGTCAACCGCCTGCTGTGGAACCTGCTTTCCGGTGCACCAATGGTCGCAATTCTCGCGGCGGCCGTCGGTTATCTGGCAACATCACAGGCATTGCTCGCACGTCTGGAAACCTCGGTCGCCATCTGGTTCCTGTTGCTGGTGATCTACCACGTCATCCGCCGCTGGATGCTGATACAGCGCCGTCGTCTGGCGTTTGACCGTGCCAAACATCGACGCGCAGAGATGCTGGCTAACCGCGCCAGAGGCGAAGAAGAGACGCACTCCACCAGCCTTGAAGGATCGGTGGAAGCCGAGGTCAGCGAAGTCGATCTCGACACCATCAGCGCCCAGTCATTGCGTCTGGTACGCTCGATTCTGATGTTGATTGCGTTAGTTTCGGTGATTGTGCTGTGGTCCGAAATTCACTCCGCTTTCGGCTTCCTGGAAAATATCTCACTGTGGGATGTCTCCTCGACCGTGCAGGGTGTGGAAAGTATTGAGCCCATTACGCTCGGCGCGGTGCTGATTGCGATTCTGGTGTTTATCATCACCACCCAACTGGTACGCAATTTGCCCGCGCTGCTGGAACTGGCGCTGCTCCAGCATCTCAATCTGACGCCAGGCACCGGGTATGCCATCACCACCATCACCAAGTACCTGCTGATGCTATTTGGCGGGCTGATTGGCTTCTCGATGATTGGGATTGAGTGGTCGAAATTACAGTGGCTGGTTGCGGCACTCGGTGTCGGTTTAGGTTTCGGCTTACAGGAAATTTTCGCCAACTTTATCTCTGGCCTGATTATCCTGTTTGAGAAGCCGATTCGTATCGGCGATACGGTCACCATTCGCGATTTGACCGGGAGCGTCACCAAAATCAACACCCGCGCCACTACGATTAGCGACTGGGACCGCAAAGAGATTATCGTGCCGAATAAAGCCTTTATCACCGAGCAGTTCATCAACTGGTCGCTGTCGGATTCGGTTACCCGCGTGGTGTTGAGCATTCCGGCACCGTCGGACGCTAATAGCGAAGAGGTTACGCAAATCCTGCTGACCGCGGCACAACGTTGTTCACTGGTCATTGATAACCCGGCACCGGAGGCTTTCCTGGTCGACCTGCAACAGGGGATTCAAATCTTTGAACTGCGTATCTACGCAGCGGAGATGGGCCACCGTATGCCACTACGCCATGAAATCCACCAGCTGATTCTTGCCGGCTTCCGCGAGCACGGTATCGATATGCCGTTCCCACCGTTCCAGATGCGTCTGGAAAGCCTGGGGGGAACAAAAACGCCAGCGGGAAGAACGTTAACGTCCGCTGGGCGTGGACGTAAGGCGGGAAGTTTGTAAAACATGTAAAGGTTCGGTAGGGCGGGCAAGCGTAGCGCCCCCGCCACTGCCTGATGGCGCTTCGCTTATCAGGCCTACCGATCCTCTTTCTTACTCCATCGCCAGCTCAGGCGCATTCGCCGTCCGGCGGCGATAGTTCTCGTAAATCCCCATCGCCATCAGCGAGAAGAAGATTGGCCCGCCAATCATCCACAGGGCGCTGCTCCAGTCATTCGCTTCAATCACCGGTTGGATAACGGTGAAAATGTTCGCGAACGAGACAATCAGCACCACCACCGCAGTGGCGACCAGCGCAGAAGCCCGCGTTTTAAAGATAACAAACGGCCTTTCCAGATTGGTTTTCGCTTTGAAGAACGGGAACGCCAGCGCAAGGAAAAGATACGGCAGCGTCATTGAGACGTTCGCCATTAGCGTCAGTTTGTTATAAAACGCGGAAGCCGTATCACCGCCAAACGACACCAGCAGAATAAACAGACACACCAGGCCACACTGCGCCCACATTGCGGTTTCCGGCATACCGCTGGCGTTCAGGCGCGTGACGGACGTCGGCCACAGCGCTTTTGGCGTACCCTGCACAATGGCTTTCAGCGGCGAGTAGATGAGGGTGAAGAACGCGCCGGTATACGCGAGGAACATCGACAGGCCGGTAATGCGCGCAAACCATATGCCAAGCGAGGTGGTCGCTTCAGGCGATAATCCCAGCGCATGTCCCAGCGTTTCGCCCAGACTGTGCATCAAGATGTAGGTGATATTCCCGAGATTAGTCGCGCGATTGCTCAGCACCGCCTGCCAGTTTGTGCTCACTCCCCACAGAACGATCGCCAGTGCGTAACCGATGGAGATAACGATCGCCGCGAAGATAATGCCTTTCGCAAAGTTCTTCTCCGGGTTTTCGGTTTTATCCACCAGACCGCCAACCGCTTCGATGCCGCCATAGGCAAAGATAGCAAATACCACAAACGACAGCATCGCCAGGCCAGACTGGTAGCCCGGATTTGGCGACGCGACAAGGTTAATCGGCTCTGCAAAATTCCCGCCGTTCAGCGCCAGAATGGTGATGCTCACCACCAGCAATACCAGGTTCAGGCACATTACCGAAATCCCGCCCACTGCGGTAATTTTGGCGATTTTGTTGATCCCACGGGAAGCGACAAACGTCACCAGCAGCATCCAGCATACCGCCAGAATACCGACAGCCTGCGTGGGGGTCAGACCAGCGAAAGCCCACACCTGCGTTTGATCCGAACCGCACAAAAAGGTGGAAAACGGCACCCACACTTTCGCCGCGGTACTGACCATCCAGATAACATAGGACGAGAACCACATAAAGGTGCCGATAAAAGCGAAGCGTGGCCCAACGCTGTTATTCATCCACGAATAGATGCCGCCCTCTTCTTTGCGATATGCCGATCCCATTTCCGCCATCATTAAGGCGAAAGGAATGAAGAAGAAGAGTGCTGAGAGAATATAAAAAGGGGCCGCGCTGTAGCCCATTAAATAGAATGCCGACGGGCTATTGGCAAAGCCAAACACCGACGTAAAGATCATCAGAATAAGCCCAGTGAGGCTCATCTTTTTTAGAGACTGGTTCATCTTGCCGTTCCAAAAAGAGTCTTAACTCAAATAACGTTACCCCACGCCGGGCGGCAGGGGCGAAAGCGCGGATAGTAGCAAAAAACCAGACTATTATTGTGACAATATTGGCGAATGACGAATGAAAGACTGTAAATAACAGGTGAAGTGGTCACATCATCTAAGTAACGTGAATATTATGATTCTTTTAAATAACGCGCGGCTATATTTCATCAATATGCGCCGCGCGAAGACAATCAGGCGCGATCGACCGTGAAGGCGATAACGTCGGCAATTTGCTCCGCGTCCAGCGCCAGCATCACCAGACGATCGACGCCCAGTGCCACGCCGGAACAATCGGGCAGGCCTGCGGTTAAGGCGTCCAGCAGGTTCTGATCAATAGGCTGCTGCGGCAGACCACGCGCGGCGCGCTTGCGGTTATCCTGCTCGAAACGCTGCTGCTGTTCACGCGCGTCAGTCAGTTCATGGAAACCGTTCGCCAGCTCCATTCCTTTGAAATAGACCTCGAAACGTTCCGCCACACGGTGATCTTCGGCGCTGATTTGCGCCAGCGACGCCTGGCTCGCCGGGAAGTGGTAAACAAACGTCGGGCGATCTTTACCAATGTGCGGCTCTATGCCAAAGGCAAACAGCAGTTGTAGCAGGGTGTCCCTGTCTTCTTCTGCATCGGCAACGTTGCTGAGATCCAGTTTCGCAGCCACTTCACGCAACAGCGTTTTGTCCGCAGAGAGGGGATCAATTTCCAGATAGCGCTGGAACGCCTGCTGATATGAGAGGCTTTCCGCCGGCTGGCACTCCAGAACCTGTTGCAGTAAATCATCCACCTCGTTGATGAGTCGATACATATCAAAATGCGGACGATACCATTCCAGCATGGTGAATTCCGGGTTGTGGTGACGCCCCATTTCTTCATTACGGAAGCTTCTGCACAACTGGAATACCGGGCCACAGCCTGCTGCCAGCAGACGCTTCATGTGGTATTCCGGGCTGGTCATCAGATAGAGATTCACCCCCTGGGAATGACCCGGGCCCACAAAGCGAGTCTCAAACGGCACCAAATGGACATCGGTTACCGTTGCCTGGCTCATACAGGGCGTTTCCACCTCAAGCACGCCGCGGTCAGCAAAGAATCGACGAATTTCCGTCATAACAGCCGCGCGTTTTAACAGATTGGGGATGGATGCGCTCGGCTGCCAGGTTGCCGTCTCGCTCATGGTTTTTTCTCCAGATTCAAACAAGGGCACGAAGTCTACTCGTAACCCGTCAGCGAGACAAATTTTGTGCAGAAATTATTAGTCTGGTCAGTGGGTACAAAGGAGTAGTGAGGGGTAGTTTAGTAATTAAATTAATCACAATTAGTGATGATTAGAGGCCATCAGACTCAAAAATAATCGAACACATCAAATTTCCCTCAGATTTCTACGGGTATACTGCTTTACCCATAAAGGAGCAGTGGAAACGTTTCCGCCATAGCGAGTCGTAATCAGGTGAACTACCTTTTGCTTGGAGCGAGTGCGGAATAACAATAATCTGGAGGAATGTCGTGCAAACCTTTCAAGCCGATCTTGCCATTATAGGTGCTGGCGGAGCTGGTCTACGAGCAGCCATCGCCGCAGCGCAAGCTAATCCAAACGCCAAAATAGCTTTAATCTCAAAAGTTTATCCAATGCGTAGCCATACTGTCGCGGCTGAAGGTGGCTCCGCTGCCGTCGCGCAGGATCACGATAGCTTTGAATACCATTTTCACGACACCGTAGCCGGCGGGGACTGGCTCTGTGAGCAGGATGTCGTGGACTACTTCGTCCATCACTGCCCGACAGAGATGACCCAGCTTGAGCAATGGGGTTGCCCGTGGAGCCGTCGTCCGGATGGTAGTGTTAACGTGCGCCGCTTCGGTGGGATGAAAATCGAACGTACGTGGTTCGCCGCTGATAAAACCGGCTTCCACATGCTTCACACCCTCTTCCAGACCTCTCTGCAATTCCCGCAAATTCAACGCTTCGATGAACACTTCGTCCTCGATATCCTGGTGGATGACGGCCAGGCTCGCGGCCTGGTGGCGATGAATATGATGGAAGGCACGCTGGTGCAGATTCGCGCCAACGCGGTGGTGATGGCGACCGGCGGCGCAGGCCGTGTATATCGCTACAACACCAACGGCGGCATCGTCACCGGTGATGGTATGGGTATGGCGCTCAGCCACGGCATTCCGCTGCGTGATATGGAATTCGTTCAGTATCACCCAACCGGCCTGCCAGGTTCTGGCATCCTGATGACAGAAGGCTGCCGTGGTGAAGGCGGTATTCTGGTCAACAAAAACGGCTACCGCTATCTGCAGGATTACGGCATGGGTCCGGAAACTCCACTGGGCGAGCCGAAAAACAAATATATGGAACTGGGTCCGCGCGACAAAGTTTCTCAGGCTTTCTGGCACGAGTGGCGAAAAGGCAACACTATCTCCACGCCGCGCGGCGATGTGGTTTACCTCGACCTGCGTCATCTGGGCGAGAAAAAACTGCTGGAACGCCTGCCGTTCATCTGTGAACTGGCGAAAGCGTACGTGGGCGTCGATCCGGTGAAAGAGCCGATTCCGGTTCGTCCGACCGCGCACTACACCATGGGTGGCATCGAAACCGATCAGCAGTGTGAAACCCGCATTAAAGGGCTGTTTGCGGTGGGCGAATGTTCCTCCGTTGGCCTGCATGGCGCAAACCGTCTGGGTTCCAACTCACTGGCTGAACTGGTGGTCTTTGGCCGCATGGCGGGTGAACAGGCAATGGAACGCGCCGCAACAGCAGGCGAAGCCAATAGCGCCGCGCTGGACGCCCAGGTTGCGGACGTTGAAAACCGCCTGAAAGCATTGGTTAATCAGGAAGGTAGCGAAAACTGGTCGAAGATCCGCGATGAAATGGGTCTGTCGATGGAAGAAGGTTGCGGTATCTACCGTACACCGGAATTGATGCAGAAAACCATCGATAAGCTGGCCGAGCTGCAGGAACGCTTCAAACGCGTACGCATCACCGATACTTCCAGCGTGTTCAACACTGACCTGCTCTACACCATTGAGCTGGGCCACGGCCTGAACGTCGCCGAATGTATGGCGCACTCCGCTATGGCGCGTAAAGAGTCTCGCGGCGCGCACCAGCGTCTGGACGAAGGCTGCACCGAGCGCGATGACGTCAACTTCCTCAAGCATACGCTTGCTTTCCGCGATGCCGACGGCACCACGCGTCTGGACTACAGCGATGTGAAAATCACAACGTTGCCGCCAGCCAAGCGTGTCTACGGTGGCGAAGCTGAAGCAGCCGATAAAAAGGAGAAAGCGAATGGCTGAGATGCATAACCTGAAAATCGAAGTGGTGCGCTACAACCCGGAAGTGGACTCCGCGCCGCACAGCGAATTCTATGAAGTGCCTTATGATGAAACCACCTCGCTGCTGGATGCGTTGGGCTACATCAAAGATAACCTTGCGCCAGATCTGAGCTATCGCTGGTCCTGCCGTATGGCGATTTGCGGTTCCTGCGGCATGATGGTCAACAAGGTGCCGAAGCTGGCTTGTAAGACCTTCCTGCGCGATTACACCAAAGGCATTAAGGTTGAAGCGCTGGGCAACTTCCCGATCGAGCGCGATCTGGTTGTCGATATGACGCACTTTATTGAAAGCCTGGAAGCGATTAAGCCGTACATCATCGGTAACTCGCGTACGCCGGATCAGGGCCCGAATAACCAGACGCCAGCGCAGATGGCGAAGTATCATCAGTTCTCCGGCTGCATCAACTGCGGCCTGTGCTACGCCGCCTGCCCGCAATTTGGTCTGAATCCTGAGTTTATCGGCCCTGCCGCGATTACCCTGGCGCACCGCTATAACGAAGACAGCCGCGATCACGGGAAGAAAGAGCGTATGGCGCAGCTGAACGGCCAGAATGGCGTCTGGAGCTGTACCTTTGTCGGTTACTGCTCTGAGGTGTGCCCGAAACACGTCGACCCGGCAGCGGCCATTCAGCAGGGTAAAGTGGAAAGCTCGAAAGACTTTCTTATCGCTACCCTGAAACCACGCTAAGGAGTGCATCATGACGACTAAACGCAAACCCTATGTGCGGCCAATGCCGTCCACCTGGTGGAAAAATCTGCCGTTTTATCGCTTCTATATGCTGCGTGAAGGAACGGCGGTGACCGTTGTCTGGTTCAGCGTTTTGCTGATTTGCGGCATTTTTTCGCTGAAACATGGGCCAGAATCCTGGGCCAATTTTGTCGGTTTTCTGCAAAACCCGATTGTGGTGATCCTGAATATCATCACCCTCGCGGGCGCGCTGCTGCATACCAAAACCTGGTTTGAGCTGGCGCCGAAAGCCGCCAATATTATCGTGAAAGACGCAAAAATGGGGCCAGAGCCAATTATTAAAGGGCTCTGGGTTGTGACGGCTCTCGTCACCGTGGTCGTGCTGTTTGTAGCACTGTTCTGGTAAGGAGGCCAGGATGATTAATCCAAATCCAAAACGTTCTGACGAACCGGTTTTCTGGGGCCTGTTTGGTGCAGGTGGGATGTGGGGCGCAATCGTCGCGCCGGTGATTGTCCTGCTGGTTGGCATCATGCTTCCGTTGGGGCTATTCCCGGGCGATGCGCTGAGCTACGAGCGCGTGCTGGCCTTTGCACAAAGCTTTATTGGCCGCGCATTTCTGTTCCTGATGATTGTGCTGCCGCTGTGGTGCGGTTTACACCGTATTCACCACGCGATGCACGACCTGAAAATTCACGTTCCAAACGGAAAGTGGGTTTTCTATGGCCTGGCTGCTATTCTGACGGTTGTGACGCTGATTGGTATCGTCACCCTCTGATGAAGTCCTAATGTTAATCCGGCCCGCCACTGGCGGGCCGTTTTGTATGGAAGCCTGGTCATGTTCAAAATGTCTCTTTGCGCGCTGCTGCTTGGCGCATCCTGCACCGTACTTGCCGCCCCTCACACTGAACAACAGATAACGGATATCGTTAATCGCACCATTACGCCGCTCATTAAAGAGCAGGCCATTCCCGGCATGGCCGTCGCGGTCATCTATCAGGGCAAACCGTATTACTTTACCTGGGGTGACGCCGACGTCGCGAAAAAGCAGCCCGTCACGCAACAGACCCTGTTCGAGCTGGGTTCAGTCAGTAAAACGTTCACTGGCGTACTGGGCGGCGACGCTATCGCACGTGGGGAGATTAGCCTGAACGACCCGGCGACAAAATACTGGCCAGAACTTACCGGGAAACAGTGGCAGGGCATTACGCTACTGCATCTCGCGACTTACACCGCTGGTGGTTTACCGCTACAGATACCGGACGACGTGACGACCGATGCGCAACTGCGTCGCTATTATCAAAACTGGCAGCCAGAATGGGCGCCAGGCACGCACCGCTTATATGCCAACGCCAGCATTGGGCTTTTTGGCGCGATGATGGTGAAACCGTCTGGTTTGAGCTTTGAGAAAGCAATGACGGAGCGTGTGTTACAGCCGCTTAAGCTCTCGCAGACATGGGTCACCGTCCCGGCCGCCGAACAGAAACACTACGCGTGGGGATATCGCGATGGGAAAGCCGTGCACGTCTCACCCGGCCCGCTGGACGCCGAAGCCTATGGTGTGAAATCCAGTATTCAGGATATGGCGCACTGGGTGCAGTTCAATATGAACGCCAGCAAAATCAAAGAGAAAACACTGCGACAGGGTATTTCACTGGCACAATCGCGCTACTGGCAAATTGGCGAAATGTATCAGGGGTTAGGTTGGGAAATGCTGAACTGGCCAGTCAACCCTGACACCATCGTCAACGGCAGCGACAGTAAAATCGCCCTCGCCGCCCTGCCCGCGAAAGCGATAACGCCGCCTGCGTCCGCGGTAAGCGCATCGTGGGTGCATAAAACCGGCGCAACCGGCGGATTTGGTAGCTACGTCGCCTTTGTGCCGCAGGAAGAACTCGGCATTGTAATGCTGGCAAATAAGAACTACCCCAACCCTGCACGCGTAGCCGCCGCGTACCAAATTCTGAATTCGCTAAAATAAGTGATTTCTGGCCTGTTTCGGCAGGCCGTTCCCACGCGATTTTCCTGCTGTCATCTACACTTAACAAAAAACCAGTAAGGAAACTCTTATGCGCATCCTGCCCGTTGTCGCCGCCGTCACCGCCGCGTTTTTGGTGGTTGCCTGCAGCTCTCCGACTCCGCCAAAAGGCGTTACCGTTGTGACCCCCTTTGATGCAACTCGCTACCTTGGCACATGGTACGAGATTGCCCGTTTTGATCACCGATTTGAACGCGGGCTGGAACAAGTCACCGCTACCTATCGTCTGCGTGACGACGGTGGTCTGAACGTGACAAATAAAGGCTATAACCCGGATCGGGCCATGTGGCAGAAAACCGAGGGGAAAGCGTATTTCACTGGCGATCCAAACCACGCAGCCCTAAAAGTGTCGTTCTTCGGCCCGTTCTACGGTGGCTATAACGTAATTGCCCTCGATAAAGAGTACCGCCACGCATTGGTTTGCGGGCCGGATCGCGACTATCTGTGGATACTCTCACGCACACCGACCATTTCAGATGAGATGAAACAGCAGATGCTGACCGTCGCAACCCGGCAGGGGTTTGATGTGAGTAAGCTAATTTGGGTCAAACAACCCCATTAATGGGTGCTGAGTTTCAGGCCGATGATCCCCGCAACAATCAGCCCCAGGCTCGCCAGACGCATGGGGCTTGCAGATTCACCCAGCAGGAGAATACCGGTAATGGCGGCGCCCACCGCGCCAATACCTGTCCAGACGGCATAGGCCGTGCCGACAGGCAGGCTTTTCATTGCCCAGGAAAGTAACGCCATACTGACTATCATGGCCGCGATGGTGATGATGCTTGGTGTCAGGCGGCTGAACCCATGGGTGTATTTCAGGCCAACAGCCCACACCACTTCGAGTAAACCCGCGATAAGTAGAATAATCCAGGACATAACAGGCTCCAGATAAATGGGGCCGTCCCCGATGAAAAAGGCGCTTACGGGTCGTCCCGCAAGGCGATGGTGAGAGACTATTTTATCAATCGTAAACGCGAGGGGCAAACAGGAAGAACGGTACGGAGAAGTCGCCGTACCGTTAAAAGGCTAAAGGCGCAAATTACTGCTGAGCTTTCGTGGCCGCACCGGAAATCGCATTGCCACCATCAGAAATATCTTCGCCAACGCCGCGTGTCGTATTACACGCCGTCAGTACGGATGAAAGCACTACCACGGTAAAAAACGCTGCAATTGTTTTCTTAATCATCATATCGTCCTTTAATGGTCAATGTTTTATGCATGTAGCCTGTTAAGCATAGACAAATTCCCGTACATCGACGGAAAAGAAGAACGATTTAAGAATAATGAAGGGTTAGCTGGCGGCGTTGGAAATAATGCCACCGAGATCTTTGATATCTTCCCCAACACCACGGGCGGTGTTGCATCCGCTCAGCAATGCGCCGGCGACAATCAGCAGTAGAAGTGTTTTAACGGTACGAGTCATCATCCTTGCCTGAAATCATCAGGCGCAGCGCCGTGCTGCGCCCTCATTCATCCATTTATAACATGGATTACTTCACGCGGGATACATATTCGCCAGAGCGGGTATCCACTTTGATCACTTCGCCAATCTGAACGAACAGCGGAACTTTAACCACTGCGCCAGTGGACAGGGTCGCCGGCTTACCGCCAGTACCTGCGGTGTCGCCTTTCAGACCTGGATCAGTTTCAACGATTTCCAGTTCTACGAAGTTCGGCGGCGTAACGGAGATAGGCTGACCGTTCCACAGGGTCACGATGCATTCAGCCTGATCCAGCAGCCATTTAGCGTTGTCGCCAATCGCTTTTTCGTCAGCAGACAACTGTTCGAAGGTTTCGTTGTTCATGAAGTGCCAGAACTCACCGTCGTTATACAGGTAAGTCAGGTTCATATCGACAACGTCAGCACCTTCAGCGGAGTCAGTAGACTTGAAGGTTTTTTCTACACGGGTACCGGTCAGCAGGCGGCGCAGTTTAACGCGAGCAAACGCCTGGCCTTTACCTGGTTTAACGAATTCACTGGCTTCAACCGCATACGGTTCGCCATCCAACATGATTTTAAGACCAGCACGAAAATCGTTGCTATAGTAAGTCGCCATAAGGCCCTCTGAAATTGTGAAATGGTAGCTTAGCCACAAAATGGCGCATATTGTAACCCTAAATACCCCATCCAGAGAAGATTGGTTATCGCAACTTGCCGATGTTGTGACCGATCCGGATGAACTATTACGTCTTTTAAATGTAGACGCTGATGAAAAATTGCTCGCAGGAAGAGAAGCGAAACGTCTTTTCCCGCTTCGCGTTCCTCGCGCGTTTATCGCCCGGATGGAAAAAGGTAACCCGAATGACCCGTTATTGCGTCAGGTTTTAACCGCGCAGGACGAGTTCATCACCGCACCCGGTTTCTCGACCGACCCGCTGGAAGAGCAGCACAGCGTGGTGCCGGGGCTACTGCATAAATACCATAATCGGGCGTTGCTCCTGGTGAAGGGCGGGTGTGCGGTGAACTGCCGTTACTGCTTCCGTCGTCACTTTCCGTATGCGGAAAACCAGGGCAACAAACGCAACTGGCAGGCCGCGCTCGACTACATCGCGCAGCATCCTGAGCTGGACGAAATTATTTTCTCCGGCGGCGACCCGTTGATGGCGAAAGATCATGAGCTGGAGTGGCTGATCACGCACCTTGAAGCCCTCCCGCATGTTAAACGTCTGCGCATTCACAGCCGCTTGCCCATTGTTATTCCGGCACGCATCACCGATTCGCTGGTTGCGCGTTTTGCGCAAAGTCGGCTGCAAATTCTACTGGTGAATCACATCAACCACGCCAGAGAGATAGACGATGAATTTCGTGCTGCAATGGCGCGATTACGTCAGGCGGGTGTGACGCTGTTAAACCAGAGTGTGCTACTGCGCGGCGTGAACAATCATGCTCAAACGCTTGCGGACCTCAGTAACGCGCTCTTCGACGCGGGCGTGATGCCTTACTACCTTCACGTTCTCGACAAAGTGCAGGGCGCAGCCCACTTCCTGGTCAGCGATGACGAAGCGCGTGCAATTATGCGCGAACTGCTGACACTGATTTCCGGTTATATGGTGCCGAAACTGGCGCGTGAAATTGGCGGCGAGCCCAGTAAAACGCCATTAGATCTGCAACTTCGCCAACATTGATTCATCTGCCCTCTATTATGAGGGCATTATTATTCGATTAAAATATATTTATTAACTTAATAATAGTTATTGAACTGAGTTTATCTGGACATCAGTAATAGCTGTGATATTTTACTTCACCATCTGATACGGCCCTAATTAATAATATATATCTATATTTTCCAAATAAGCATTTACAAGATATATGGTTATGGAGAACCAACATGGCGTTGAATATTAAAAGCGTTAATACCGGTGTTATTCGTCAGGGAAATGCATTTGTCGCATTGGCCTTAAAAATCAAAGAACCTAAAAACAAAGAATCTCTCTTCTTTTTCCCTGCTCTGGTACTCAGAGACCTCCTTATCGCCCTGGAAAGCCGTCTCGCAGCGCTGCACCAGCAGCAAGGCGATGAAAAGCAGAAGTACGAGAAAGCACGCGATAAAGCCGGTAAAAAGATGCTGGAAAGCGTACCTGCGCTTCTGGAAGATGAGTTACGTCATGCCGATATCAATTTCCGCGCCGATGGGCTGGAACTGTCTAAAAATGGTAAAGATGAGTTAACTATTACGCTAAAACTGCATCGCGGGGAAAGCGTTGAACTGACCATTAATGAATTACAGATTGACCTTCTGGTCAAAGCTATTATTCACTCCATTAATAATGCAGGAATGAAAGAACTGGCACTGCGTATTTCTTCACTGCTGGACTTCCTGCCACTGTATGATGCGGATTGCCAGGAAAAAGGCAGTCTGGAATATGATTTTTATGACCAGCCGCAGTGGAAACACGATCTGTTCAATCATTATCTGGCGGTACTTTATCGCTTTACCGATAAAGACGGTAAAGAGTGCTTTAGCGGCAGTATCGTTAAAACTCGCACGCCGTCGGGCAGTAAAGAAGCGCAGGCGGTTTCTCGCCGTTTACTCGATTTCAGCCCACGACTGAAAAAATTGGCCGGGACGCCTTGCCAGGTGTATGTCAGAACCTTAAACGCGAATAACGGCCAGCAGCTGACGCAAGAACAGTGTTTACGCGCGCTGTATCATTTACGCGTACAGTCGGTGAAAACGGCAGCCTGATGGCGTCGGATGGCGGCGATAACGTCGCCATCCGGCAATTAGCGCCCCTGAAAAATCAGTTCGGGCACTTATAAACCTGGCCGTTCATTTCGGTGTCGGTCGGTACAAAGCTTGAAAGCATGCCTTGAGTTGGGCTGCTGACACCGTAGATCACGTTGCCGCCCATCTCCGCCGCATGGTTACGCAGCGCATTCGCCGCACCGCGCATCGAGCCACCCTCTTCGCCCGTCTGGCCAGAAAGCCAGTTTCCCTGTTTACCTGTAGCAGTACCTAACAGCTGGCATTCTGCGCCCGGCTTATCTTCAACGAAGCGAACATTCTGCCCGCCCGCGCTTAATTCGTTGCTGGAACTACAGCCAGCTAACAGCAGCGCGGCGCCAACGATCCCTGCTAAATATTTTACCTGCATGTTATTCCCCATAATCAATGAGCTGGACGCATGTCGTCCGTGTGTAAACCTTATACTAAAAAGATGACCAAAAGAAAAACCCCCGGTCATTTCTGACCGGGGGTTTCTTTATTGCTATGGGGTATAGCGCACGATTACATCATGCCGCCCATACCACCCATGCCGCCCATACCACCAGCAGCACCTAAGTCAGGCGCATCGCCTTTCGGCAGGTCGGTCACCATGCACTCGGTGGTGATCATCAGGCCAGCAACGGATGCCGCGTACTGCAGAGCAGAACGGGTAACTTTCGTTGGGTCCAGGATACCGAAGTCGATCATGTTGCCGTATTCTTCAGTTGCTGCGTTGTAACCGTAGTTACCTTCGCCCGCTTTAACTGCGTTAGCAACAACAGACGGTTCTTCACCGGCGTTCAGGACGATCTGACGCAGCGGCGCTTCCATTGCGCGCAGCGCAACTTTGATACCCACGTTCTGGTCTTCGTTCTGAGCAGTCAGGCCAGCCAGTTTCGCTGCAACGCGAACCAGCGCCACACCACCACCAGCAACCACGCCTTCTTCTACCGCAGCACGGGTCGCGTGCAGGGCATCGTCAACGCGTGCTTTTTTCTCTTTCATTTCAACTTCGGTAGCAGCACCGACTTTGATCACTGCAACGCCGCCTGCCAGTTTAGCAACACGTTCCTGCAGTTTTTCACGATCGTAGTCAGAGGTCGCTTCTTCGATCTGTTTGCGGATCTGAGCTACACGGCCCTGAATCGCTGCTTCTTCACCCACGCCATCGATGATGGTGGTGGTGTCTTTGTTGATAACAACGCGTTTCGCCTGACCCAGATCTTCCAGAGTCGTTTTTTCCAGCTCCATACCGATCTCTTCAGAGATAACGGTACCGCCGGTCAGGGTTGCGATGTCCTGCAGCATAGCTTTACGACGGTCGCCGAAGCCCGGTGCTTTAACAGCAGCCACTTTCACGATGCCACGCATGGTGTTAACCACCAGCGTCGCCAGCGCTTCGCCTTCAACGTCTTCAGCGATGATAACCAGCGGTTTGCCTGCTTTCGCAACGGCTTCCAGAACTGGCAGCATTTCGCGGATGTTGGAGATTTTTTTGTCAGCCAGCAGGATGAACGGGCTTTCCAGCTCAACAGCACCGGTGTCCGGTTTGTTGATGAAGTACGGAGACAGGTAGCCACGGTCGAACTGCATACCTTCAACCACGTCCAGCTCATCTTCCAGACCAGTGCCGTCTTCAACGGTGATCACGCCTTCTTTACCGACTTTATCCATCGCTTCCGCGATCAGTTTACCTACGGTTTCGTCGGAGTTAGCGGAGATGGTACCAACCTGAGCAATCGCTTTAGAGTCAGAGCACGGTACGGACAGCGCTTTCAGCTCTTCAACAGCAGCCTGAACCGCTTTATCGATACCGCGTTTCAGGTCCATCGGGTTCATACCCGCAGCAACAGCTTTCAGGCCTTCAGTGATGATGGATTGGGCCAGTACGGTCGCGGTGGTGGTACCGTCGCCTGCAGCGTCATTCGCTTTAGAGGCAACTTCTTTCACCATCTGCGCGCCCATGTTTTCGAATTTGTCTTCCAGCTCGATTTCACGCGCGACGGAAACACCATCTTTAGTGATGGTCGGCGCACCGAAGGATTTGTCGAGAACCACGTTACGGCCTTTCGGGCCCAGGGTTACTTTAACTGCGTCTGCCAGTACGTTTACGCCGCGCAGCATTTTCACACGAGCGTCGTTACCGAATTTTACGTCTTTAGCTGCCATTATCTTTATTCCTTAAATTCGTATGTTCAGTGTCGTTCGCGGATTACGCTTCAACAATTGCCAGAATGTCGCTTTCGGACATGATCAACACTTCTTCGTTGTCGATCTTCTCGGATTTCACGCCGTAGCCATCGTTGAAAATAACGATGTCACCAACTTTAACGTCCAGCGGCTGCACAGTCCCGTTTTCCAGGATGCGACCCTTACCGACAGCGATGATTTCGCCACGAGTTGATTTTGCTGCTGCAGAACCGGTCAGAACGATGCCGCCAGCAGATTTCGTTTCAACTTCTTTACGTTTGACGATCACACGATCATGTAACGGACGAATACTCATTGATAGCTCTCCTTTGAGAAAGTCTTTATCAGTTATGGGTGACGCCGGGCCGCAATCGGTTTTCCGGCTAGTGACCAGAGAGATGGGGATGGGCTCTCTGCCCTTCAAGGGGCAAATCGAAAAAAATTTCAGAAAAAATTGCGATCGCTGCGAAACGGTGTAGCCCGACGAAAATCAGGGTAAATCGCTTGCGTTTCAGCCAATAAGGGGTGTGATACTATCCGTTTCTTTACGAATGCCAGGACGCGGTCATGAGTGGTCTGAAACAAGAGCTGGGGTTGGCTCAGGGTGTGGGTTTACTTTCAACTTCATTATTGGGAACCGGCGTCTTTGCGGTTCCTGCGCTGGCAGCGTTAGTTGCCGGGGGAGATAGCCTGTGGGCGTGGCCCGTTCTGATTATTCTTGTCTTTCCCATCGCCATTGTTTTCGCCATTCTGGGCCGTCATTTCCCCAGCGCGGGCGGCGTGGCGCACTTTGTCGACAGGGCGTTTGGCCCGCGGCTGGCGCGCGTGACCGGCTGGATGTTCCTTTCGGTTATCCCCGTGGGTCTCCCTGCGGCGTTGCACATCGCCACCGGTTTTGGCCAGGCGCTGTTTGGCTGGCACGACAGCCAGTTGTTGCTGGCGGAGATTGGCACGCTGGCGATTGTCTGGTGGCTGGGCTCGCGTGGGGCCAGTTCCAGCGCTAACCTGCAAACGCTGGTTGCAGTACTCATCGTGGCGCTCATTGCCGCCATCTGGTGGTTTGGTGATATTCGCCTGGGCGCAATCCCCTTCCCGCCCGTCACGCAAATTGCACCCGACCATTTGTTCTCAGCGCTCTCCGTGATGTTCTGGTGCTTCGTCGGGCTGGAAGCGTTCGCCCATCTGGCCTCTGAATTTAAAAATCCTGAGCGCGATTTCCCGCGCGCACTGATGATTGGCCTGCTGCTCGCGGGTACGGTTTACTGGGCCTGTACAGTGGTGGTGCTGCACTTCAACGCCTATAACAATGAACTGGCGGCCGCCGCCTCGCTGCCTACCATCGTGGTGCAACTCTTTGGCGTTCAGGCGTTGTGGGTGGCCTGCGTGATAGGCTATCTCGCCTGCTTTGCCAGCCTGAACATCTATATCCAGAGCTTCGCGCGGCTGGTCTGGACACAGGCGCAAAATAAGCCGCAGAGCCCGCTGTCACGCCTGTCGAAAAAGCAGCTTCCCGTTAATGCGCTGAACGCGGTATTAGGCTGCTGTGTGATCAGCACGCTGGCAATTTTCTGGCTCGATATCAACCTTGATGCGCTGATCGTCTACGCTAACGGCATCTTCATTGTTATCTATTTGCTGTGCATGCTGGCGGGATGCCGCTTGCTGAAGGGGCGTTATAAAGCGCTGGCGGTGACGGGCGCACTGCTTTGCGTCGTTTTGCTGGCGATGGTGGGATGGAAGTGTTTGTACGCGCTGGTGATGCTGGCGGTGTTCTGGCTGTTCCTGCCAAAAAGCAGTGGCGCGTAAACCGCGCCACTTCGGAACCGATTAGCGGTCGTCTTTGTGATCCAGACGGTCGCGCTCTTCATCTTTACGCTGATATTCACCATCAAACGTCTGCCCGCCATCGTTGCTGGCGCTGAACCCACCACCCGGCATACGCGAGAAGTGCAGATGCGGCAACAGTTTCATGGTCAGATGTTTCTGCACCGGCGGCAGCAGAAGCAGCAGGCCGAGGAAGTCGGTGAAGAAGCCAGGCAACAACAGCAGTAAACCTGCCAGAATCAGAGAAACACTTTTCACCATCTCTGCCGCCGGGCTTTCTCCTGCTTCCATTTTCTGCTGCATCAGCACGAAATTCTTGAAGCCCTGGTTACGCACCAGCGACATACCAATCACGGAAGTAAAGATGACCAAAACTAATGTGAGCAGGACGCCAAAGACATGGGCGACCTGAATAAAAATCGATATCTCTATATAAACATAGAGAAAAATAGCAATAAACGGTATCCAGCGCACTGGCTTCTCCTGTTGATCGCGGAGGCAGTCGCCTCCACGTAAAAATTTTGCTGCTGTCACCCAGTGTAGATGGTGGCGGCCTGTCATTTTTCAATCAGACAGTCGAGAAATTTTTGTCAGTGATGGTCAGGCGGTGACCTATTTCACAAATCAATAAATCTTATAAGAATCGCCTCGTAATAAGTGATCAAGATTACTGTAATTCGCTATCATCAGCATATGATCACGGGCACCGGGTCGATTAAGGACATAATCGTCGGCCAGAAAATACGCATTACCTCGTAAATTCTGCGTATTTGGTGAATTCATTGGCAGATTGCAAAAGAAGGTTCACATGTTAAACAACATTCGTATCGAAGAAGACCTGTTAGGTACAAGGGAAGTCCCTGCGGACGCATACTATGGCGTTCATACTCTGAGAGCGATTGAAAACTTCTACATCAGCAACAGTAAAATCAGTGATATCCCTGAGTTTGTTCGCGGTATGGTGATGGTGAAGAAAGCCGCTGCGCTGGCAAACAAAGAACTCCAGACCATTCCAAAAGGCGTTGCTAACGCGATTATCGCGGCATGTGATGAAGTTCTGAACAACGGCAAATGCATGGATCAATTCCCGATTGACGTCTACCAGGGCGGCGCGGGCACATCCGTTAACATGAACACCAACGAAGTGCTGGCGAACATTGGCCTGGAACTGATGGGACATCAGAAAGGCGAATATCAGTATCTGAACCCGAACGATCATGTTAACAAATGTCAGTCCACTAACGATGCTTACCCGACCGGTTTCCGCATCGCGGTGTACACCTCCATTGTAAAACTGGTGGATGCAATTCATCAGTTGGGCGAAGGCTTCCAGCGTAAAGCGGTTGAGTTCCAGGACATCCTGAAAATGGGTCGTACCCAGTTGCAGGACGCGGTGCCGATGACCCTCGGCCAGGAATTCCACGCGTTCAACGTGCTTCTTAATGAAGAAACCAAAAACCTGCTGCGCACCGCGGAATTACTGCTGGAAGTTAACCTCGGTGCAACGGCTATCGGTACGCGCCTGAACACCCCGGATGGCTACCAGCAACTGGCTGTACAGAAACTGGCGGAAGTCAGCAACCTGGCGGTGGTTCCGGCGGAAGACCTGATTGAAGCGACGTCTGACTGCGGCGCTTACGTGATGGTTCACAGCTCGCTCAAGCGCCTGGCTGTGAAGATGTCCAAAATCTGTAACGACCTGCGCCTGCTCTCTTCAGGCCCGCGCGCTGGTTTGAACGAAATCAACCTGCCGGAACTGCAGGCGGGTTCTTCAATCATGCCAGCCAAAGTCAACCCGGTCATTCCGGAAGTCGTTAACCAGGTGTGCTTCAAAGTCATCGGTAACGATATTACGGTTACTATGGCCTCTGAAGCTGGTCAGTTGCAGTTGAACGTGATGGAGCCAGTGATTGGCCAGGCGATGTTTGAGTCTATCCACATCCTGACCAACGCCTGCTACAACCTGCTGGAAAAATGCATCGATGGCATTACCGCCAACAAAGCGGTTTGCGAAGGCTACGTCTACAACTCCATCGGGATTGTGACCTACCTGAACCCGTTCATCGGCCATCATAACGGCGATATCGTCGGTAAGATTTGTGCTGAAACCGGGAAGAGCGTACGTGAGGTCGTTCTGGAGCGCGGCTTGCTCACAGAAGCTGAGCTGGACGATATCTTCTCGGCACAAAACCTGATGCATCCGGCTTACAAAGCGAAACGCTATACCGATGAAAGCGAACAGTAACAGTAGCGGTTAATATACAAGGGGCATGTCAGCAATGACATGCCCTTTTTGCTTTTTATGATTTACCAACCTACAACATTCTAATATCAACTTGTAAACACAAGGAAGGCTAATATGTTTGGTGCAGAGCTCGTTATTGTCCTGCTCGCGATCTATCTCGGCGCAAGACTCGGCGGTATCGGCATTGGTTTTGCCGGTGGTTTCGGCGTTCTTATCCTCACCCTTATTTTCCAGATTAACCCGGGAGCTATCCCGTTCGATGTTATTGAAATCATCATGGCGGTTATCGCGGCTATTGCCGCTATGCAGGTTGCCGGGGGGATGGATTACCTCGTGAGCCTGGCGGAGCGTATGCTGCGCCGTCATCCGAAGTACATCACCTTCCTCGCCCCGCTGGTTACCTGGTTTATGACCATTCTGGCCGGGACCGGGCATACCGCATTCTCCACCCTGCCGGTTATCACCGAAGTGGCGAAGGAGCAGGGTATTCGCCCATCTCGTCCGCTTTCTATCGCCGTTGTCGCTTCACAGATCGCGATCACCGCGTCCCCTATCTCCGCTGCCGTCGTTTTCTTTGCCGGTATTCTGGAGCCGATGGGCGTAAGCTATCTGACACTGCTGGCTATCTGTATTCCGGTCACGCTGATTGCCGTCATGATCACCGCCTGCGTGTGTAACTTCCTGGGCTGCGAACTGAAAGATGATCCGGTTTATCAGGAACGTCTGGCTAAAGGCGAAGTGAAGCTGCGCGGAAGCCAGGTCTTCAAACTGAAACCTCACGCGAAACGCTCCGTTCTGCTGTTCCTGATCGGTATCGTCGCCGTGATGTTCTACGCCACCGCCATCAGCGACACGGTTGGCCTGATTCAGAACCCGGTTCTGCCGCGTAACGAAGCGATTGTGGTCTTCATGCTGACTATCGCCACGCTGATTTGCTTTACCTGCAAAATCGATACCGGCGAAATCCTTAATGCCAGCACCTTTAAATCCGGTATGAGTGCCTGCGTCTGCGTACTGGGTGTGGCCTGGCTGGGTGATACTTTCGTCAAAGCGCACATCACCGATATTCAGGAAGTAGCGGGTGACCTGCTGCACAACTATCCATGGCTGCTGGCTGTGGTTCTGTTCTTTGCCGCGACCCTGCTCTACTCCCAGGCGGCAACCACTAAAGCGCTAATGCCTGCCGCTCTGATGCTGGGTGTTACCCCGCTGACGGCAATTGCGTCTTTTGCTGCGGTTTCTGCGCTGTTCGTTCTGCCAACCTACCCAACCCTGCTTGCTGCGGTGGAAATGGATGACACCGGCTCGACGCGTATCGGCAAATACGTCTTTAACCACGCCTTCCTGGTGCCTGGCGTCATCGCCATCGCCCTGTGCGTTATCTTAGGTTTCATCTTCGGCGGGATCATGCTGTAAGTAAAAAACCTTAAACCCGGGCCGCTCTGCGGCCCGATTCGCGCCTTCCCTCCTCCACACCGTGCTATAGTTGCCTCTTTCACCGATACGAGGTTGATGATGAGCACTACCGACGCTGTTGTTGTTCTCTGTACTGCCCCGGATGAAGCGACTGCCCAGGATTTAGCAGCCAAAGTGCTGGCGGAAAAACTTGCCGCCTGCGCAACGATTATTCCCGGCGCGACGTCGCTTTATTACTGGGAAGGAAAGCTGGAGCAGGAGTACGAAGTGCAGATGGTCCTGAAAACCAACCTGACCCATCAGCAGGCGCTGCTCGATTGCCTGAAGTCTCATCACCCGTATCAGACCCCGGAATTATTGGTTTTACCCGTTACTCACGGAGACAGCGATTATCTCTCATGGCTCAACGCATCCTTACGCTGATCCTGCTGCTGTGCAGCACATCCGCCTTTGCCGGTCTGTTCGACGCACCCGGCCGCACTAACTTTGTTCCGGCGGACCAGGCGTTCGCTTTCGATTTTCAGCAGAATCAACAGGATCTCAACCTCACCTGGCAGGTAAAAGAGGGCTACTACCTCTATCGCCAGCAAATTAAAGTCGTGCCCAATCAGGCGCAAACATCGCCACTGGTGCTGCCCGCCGGGCAGTGGCATGAAGATGAATTCTACGGCAAGGGCGAGATTTATCGCCAACAGCTAACCTTACCGGTGACGATTAATCAGGCGTCCCAGGGGGCGACGCTGACGGTAACGTATCAGGGCTGTGCCGACGCAGGGTTCTGTTACCCACCAGAAACCCGAACCGTCCCTCTAAGCGCCGTAGCAGCGACATCTGCCCCTGTTGAAACATCTGCACCTGCCAGCGCGGATTTGCCCTTCTCTGCGCTCTGGGCGCTGCTTATCGGTATAGGCATTGCTTTCACGCCCTGCGTGCTGCCGATGTATCCGCTAATCTCGGGGATCGTGCTGGGCGGTAGACAGCGCCTTTCCACGGCGCGCGCGCTACTGCTGGCGTTTATCTACGTCCAGGGGATGGCACTGACCTATACCGCGCTGGGGCTGGTTGTCGCCGCCGCAGGTATGCAGTTCCAGGCCGCGTTGCAGCATCCGTACGTACTAATCGGCCTCTCTGTGGTGTTTATCCTGTTGGCGCTATCGATGTTTGGCGCGTTCTCGCTGCAACTGCCGTCATCTGTACAGACGCGATTAACGCTGATGAGCAATCGCCAGCAGGGCGGTTCTCTGGGCGGTGTTTTCGCGATGGGTGCGATTGCCGGGCTCATCTGCTCGCCGTGCACCACCGCGCCACTGAGCGCCATCCTGCTCTACATCGCGCAAAGTGGTAACCTGCTGTTGGGCGGCGGGACGCTTTATCTGTATGCGCTGGGGATGGGTCTGCCGCTGATTCTGGTCACTGTCTTTGGCAACCGCCTGTTGCCGAAAAGTGGGCCGTGGATGGCGCATGTCAAAACGGCGTTTGGCTTTGTGATCCTCGCATTACCGGTATTCCTGCTGGAACGCATCATTGGCGAGGCGTGGGGACTGCGTTTGTGGTCACTGCTCGGCTTAGCCTTCTTTGGTTGGGCCTTTATCACCAGCCTGGGCGCGCAAAAGCCGTGGATGCGACTTGGGCAGATTATCCTGCTCGCCGCCGCATTAATCAGCGTACGCCCGTTACAGGACTGGGCCTTCGGCAACACGACTGCAGCACAGGAGCGCCCACATCTGAACTTTACTCAGGTTAGCAGCGTCGAAGAACTTACCCAGGCGCTGGCGAAAGCCAAAGGTCGGCCGGTGATGTTAGATCTTTACGCCGACTGGTGCGTGGCCTGCAAAGAGTTTGAGAAATACACATTCAGCGATCCACAGGTGCAACAGGCGCTGAGCAACACTGTATTGTTGCAGGCGGATGTCACCGCCAACAGCGCACAGAACACCGCATTGCTGAAACATTTAAACGTACTGGGCCTGCCCACTATCCTCTTTTTCGATAAAGAGGGGCAGGAACACCCAACACAACGGGTAACCGGCTTTATGGATGCTGCCGCATTCAATGCGCATTTGCGCGATCGCCAACCGTAGACAACACTTTAGACGGGAAAAACCGTTGGGAACGAAGGAGAACACTGTGCAACGTGAAGATGTCCTGGGAGAAGCCCTGCATTTACTTGAGATCAGAGGGATAGCCAGCACTACGCTTGAGATGGTTGCTGAGCGTGTCGATCGTCCACTCGACGAGCTGCGACGTTACTGGCCGGACAGCGAAGCCCTGCTTTATGACGCCTTACGTTATCTCAGTCAGCAGGTGGATATCTGGCGCCGCCAACTGATGCTGGACGATGAACTGAGCGCTGAGCAAAAATTGCTGGCGCGCTATAACGCCCTGACGGACTGCGTCAGTAATCAGCGTTATCCAGGCTGCCTGTTCATCGCCGCCTGTACGTTTTATCCGGACCCGGATCACCCGATCCATCAACTGGCGGATCAACAGAAGCAAGCGGCATATACGTTTAGTCATGAGCTGCTAACCCAACTGGAAGTCGATGACCCGGCGATGGTGGCAAAACAGATGGAACTGGTGCTGGAAGGCTGCCTCAGCCGGATGCTGGTGAATCGTAGCCAGGTAGATGTCGATACGGCGCATCGTCTGGCAGAAGATATCCTGCGCTTTGCTCAGTGTCGTCAGGGTGGCGCACTCACCTGAGTGTGCTCTTTTCAGGCACTTTGCACGAAAAGCATGCAGTTAACGCGTTTTTATCACTTATTTCGCTAAAACCCGTTGACGCCAACGGCCCTTTACGGTTTAATGCGCCCCGTTGCCCGGATAGCTCAGTCGGTAGAGCAGGGGATTGAAAATCCCCGTGTCCTTGGTTCGATTCCGAGTCCGGGCACCACTATTCCAAAGAACCCAGCCTATGGCTGGGTTTTTGCTTTTCTGGGGTTTGTACTCCACTCTTCCTGCCTTCCTCCCTCCCGTTTTTAAATCATCGCTGTAATCCACGAGACGCGTTTTAATCTGTTGGGTATTGCTCTGGGCAGGTATCCGTCAGGGAGAGGTTGTGCGCGCGGTGTTGCCCGGTGGCGCTGCGCTTACCGGGCCTACGGGTTCGTGCCATTCGGTGGGGTTTGTTCTTTTGTAGGCCGGATAAGGCGCAGCCGCC
Source organism: Pseudocitrobacter sp. 73 (assembly GCF_008369545.1). Taxonomy (NCBI): domain Bacteria; kingdom Pseudomonadati; phylum Pseudomonadota; class Gammaproteobacteria; order Enterobacterales; family Enterobacteriaceae; genus Pseudocitrobacter; species Pseudocitrobacter sp. 73. The sequence continues at coordinate 29,092 of NZ_VTZO01000046.1, forward strand.
ATCCGGCAGGTTTTTTTCGCACCAGCGCAAAAAGGCCATCCTTCCGGATGGCCTTCTGCTTATTTGATGCCTGGCAGCTCCCTACTCTCGCACGGGGAGACCCCACACTACCATCGGCGCTACGGCGTTTCCCTTCTGAGTTCGGCATGGGGTCAGGTGGCACCACCGCGCTAGTGCCGCCAGGCAAA
>NZ_VTZO01000047.1:0-5370 GCF_008369545.1 Pseudocitrobacter sp. 73
TTTATCTCATGTCTAATCACCAATTAGCACTTTGTCACCGGGGAAAGATGTAAAGATTATGTATAAATAGATTGGCTTAGAAGTGACATTTCAACTTTGGAGAAACAGGTGACATTTTAAACTTGCTTTAACAAAATTTTGGGACTGACCGAAACAAAAAGGCCAGCCCCGGAGGGCTGGCTATTCAGTACAGGGCAATGACAGGTTTCTTGATGCCGCAGGCGTGAGCGTAGCGGGTCAGTGTGTCGATGCTGGCTTTGGTGATGTTGTTTTCCAGGCGAGAAATAACCGGAGGTGTAACCCCCATGCGTTCAGCAACCTGCGCTTTTGTCAGGTTGTCATGCTTGCGCCATTCAGCAAGCAGCTCCCTGAGCTTTTCCTTACGTTCTTCTTCCTGCCATGCAGCGCGATATTCATCGTCCTGCATCCACTCGTTATGCAGTTCTTTATGGCTTACCAGTTTCATTAAGTACCTCCGCTAACCGCTTTTTGGCGAGATCGATTTCTTTCGCTGGCGTTTTCTGTGACTTCTTGATGAAAACACGGAGCATGATGATGGTATTGCCTTTGTGGTATACCCAGATTCCCCTGGCTATGTCCGTCCCCATCGTGCGGATCTCAAAAAGTCCATCGCCCAGGGGCTTCGTGTCCGGCTCCCGCAGTAATCGGGCGTCATACTCCAGTTTGCCGATGAGACGGTCAAACTTCACCCTGATTTTTACGGGTAATGCTGTGGCTTCTTCCCTGGCTTCCGGGTGATAAACAACGCTAAACATGTGACCTCCCATTTCTATTAATATTAACCTATAGGCTAATTTCAGACAAGGTAGAATTAACCTATAAGCTAATTTTGTTGGCAGTTATCGTGGCTACCCGGTCACTACCCTGTTAGCGTGAGTTTTCGTTCCACTGAGGAACGGGGATTTATGCGCGTTAGCGCATGTAAGGCGGCAGGATGAAATGACAGGTAGCACCGAGGGTTAGCCGCCGATACCAGTGAGGGATCGAAAGGGATCGCCTATCCATCCCTTCACCCTGCAAAGCCATATTCCGCTAAAAGCGGCTCAGAGGCTTTTGTGCGCGGTCGGAGTGGTCACAACAAGGCGAAGCCGCAGTTGGGGCGTATCTCCGCGTTAGCGGGTCGTAAGAGCCGCTTACGAGCGTGTAGGGGTCAGTTTGGATATAGAGAATTATTGTACGGTAAGCCTGTTTTTTGAACAGACTTACCTATAGCAATAGGGTGTACTCCCGCGCTATACAGCGTTTTCAGGGGATTTTGTCTTAATCGGATAACCTAAATGCGATACAGCAAGAGCGACAACCTAAAAGCGATAGCCACTGACGATAAATCAATCACTTACGTATCCGAATTGGTTGAATAATGTGCTCAACGTACAAAAATTTCCGATCTCCAAACTGACCCCAAACAGTGTCCCCCAGTTACAGCCCTCCCCTCTCTTTCCGGGCAGTCTGAGAGTGCTACCGCATTTTCCGTGACAGCCACACTGTGGGTGCCGGTGCAGAACGGCAGCAAATTTACCCGTGGGAAGAAAAAGGTCAGAGAAGATATTGCCTGGCTGGTTGAGTGCGACTATGACGGAAAGGTGTTGGACAACAATGAGTACAGCCTGATTTTTACGTATAGCGATGAGGCCGATTTGAAAGAGCAGATTGACGAACTTTTTGACGAGATTTACCGCACTGCTGAGATACGTAATTGCGTGGTCGATGACATGACGCTAACAAATGATGCGACTAATCAAGGCTGGAAGGAATATGATGGAGGTTGGCAATAAGTCACTAGTAGCAGTTAGAACCAACATCCCTCGCAAGTTCCAACCCTTAAAGATACGCATATACTCATTTACACATAAAGGCGCATTTACTCATTTGTGTTTTTGTGTATAATTAAACTCAAATGAGTAAACACACAAATGAGGTTTAGACATGAAAATTATCGCGTTCCTCAACCCTAAAGGTGGCTCCGGTAAAACGACGGCAACAATCAACGTCAGTAGCTGCCTTGCCAGTTCGGGTAAGAAAATTGCAGTTGTAGATACAGACCCACAAATGAGCCTGACTAACTGGAACAAAGCAGAGAAAGCAGCATTCGATGTTTACACCGCAGCATCAGAGAAAGACGTTTACCAGGTAAGAAAAGATCTGGCTGAATATGACTTTGTGATTATTGATGGAGCCGGTTCTCTGTCAGTTATTACTTCCGCTGCGGTGATGGTCAGCGACCTGATTATCATCCCGGTAACACCCAGCCCTCTGGATTTTTCCGCTGCCGGTTCTGTAGTCACTGTGCTGGAAGCCCAGGCTTATAATCGTCCGGTTGAAGCTCGATTCCTCATCACACGGAAAATCGAACAAGCCACCATGCTTAACGTTCTGAAAGATAGCATTGCTCAGACGGGTATTAAGCCGTTTAAAACTGCCATCACACAACGCCAAAGTTACGTTAAATCCGTCATGGAGGGTGAGAGTGTTTTCGATACCAACGATGGAGCAGCAAAGGGCGAGATAGCCATTCTGACGCGAGAAATACTTGATTCATTTGAGTAAAAACTCATATACTCATTTCAGCATATTAAGAGGTTATGTATGGCACTAACTAAGCAACATACATCAAAAACAATGAGTTTCGGTGAGCATCGGGATCTTGAAAAAGTCGTCAATAGCACACCCACGGGAAAGCAAAAGAGAGTCAACGTTAACTTTGATGAAGAAATACATATCCGCTTCAAAGCTGCGTGTGCAAAACAAGGTACATCTATTACTGATGTGATAAAGGATTTGGTCGATAATTGGCTGAAAGAAAATGACAGCTAAAAACACAAATGAGTAAAAACACATTAACTCAAAAACACACCTATCCTTACCGAGAACACTGATCTGGTGCATAAATTTTTTATGTGCCAGATCGGTGTTGGCCAAGCAAAGCGCGGCAGCGTGTTTAGACTTACAGTAAATGGCGTTTATGGTTCATCTGGTGGTGCAAAATACGCGCAATCAGAATATCCGTATCACGAACCGTATAAAAAATGGCATGTCGCTGAAATTCAATGCGCATTACACCAGGAACGGCATGGTAGTCACGTCCCATATCTGGCATTCCGGCCAGTGTCTCGAAATATGCCTCAAGTGCGTCGGTATAATGGTCTGCCTGAGCTTCACCAAATTTCAAGAGCGTATAATCATAAATCCCGGCGAAGTCTTCTGCCGCCCGTTCGGTGAGTTTATACACGATGTCTCAGTTTTCTTTCTGCTGCAATATCCCGCAGTGATAGCGAGCTTTCACCGCTTTCCAGCCCGGTAATAACAGCCTGGCGAATAACTTCATCGTTTGTTTCCTGTTGCTCCAGCAATCGCAGCGCAGAGCGCATAACTTCACTTGCAGAGCCGTAACGGCCACTGTCTATTAATCGACTGATAAACGAATCGAGTTGTTCGCCAATCGTAACGCTTGTTGTTCTGGCCATAACGCCCCCTGTGTTAACTATCAACACAATGATAGGAATACTTGCTCCTGGTGTCAACGAATACACCCAAACGGATTTCGCCCCCTTCCTGCCAGACTGTTTTTTTAGCTTACTTTTAGCGATGAAGTAGGTAAGGGCGAAAAGCGCCTTTTCGCTGCATTGCGTCTCGTTGACTCCATGCCTCCGGCTAAGGCCGGAGGTGCTACTTAAAGTCTTTTGGGAGCATAGCGACCATGTCGAACCGGCGCGGCCGTCTGGCCGCTGCAAGGGCGGTCATTATCGGTTTTCCCCGTTATCCACAGATCTTATCCAGCGAATTAAGTAGATCTTTAATGAAGTTAAGCAGGTCGAAGACCTGATTATTTTGCAGCTAACTATTGGTTGATTGCAGATAATCCTATTTACCTATTTGCAGATAAGTGTGCATAAAAGATATAACGCCGGTGTTGATTGGGGTTTTGACCAAATATCGGTGAGGTTATCGTGATGATGGTGGCTAAAAAACGATCTGTTTTAGCAGATGGACAACGAACATCCTCCGCAGGGAAACGGATTAGTAAAAAGAGGGCGGGTTAGTGAGGCGGGGCTGCGCCTGGCTGCTCCATATTTACCAGTTCAAGCTGGTAAAGCTGAGTCCAGACCATTTTTTCAAACTGCTGAGGGGTTAAATGGTGTATATCACCCTTCATATCACGGAAAATACGCTCGGCCACCTGACGCTTTCGCTCATCGAACGGTAATTCGGCCAGCTTACGCCGTTGTTTGCCCTCAATAGCGCGTGTACGGCGGCTAAGTATCGTCTGATGGCGACAACGTTCATACCAGCGCTTACGGGCTTCTTTTACTGTCATAGCCTCGCCGGGTTGTAGAATGCCGTCCTCAATAGCGCGTAGGCGTTCTTCTTGCTCTGCTCGTAGCTTGTCCATATCCACACCGGTAAGACGCCAGCCTTCTTCTGTAATGATTATATGCTTAGGAAAACGGCACCCGTTCACATAATCCCACTCAGTTTCAGGCGCAAGGACTATGCCAAACCTCGCCAATTCGTCTATCAGACGCGACACCCTGGATACCGTCACGGCAGTTTCAGGGATGATCTGGCCATCTTCATTCCGTGGACTGAGTTCTTCAGCCAGCTTAGTGATGTTGATAGTGACAATACCGGTAGCAAGATCGGCTTTGTTGACGAAAAGCACAAACAACGCATCGAGCAAACGCCGGCGTACTTCACGGAAAGCTCTTTTTCTGTCCGCGACAGGTCGCAAAAAAGTGAAGATTGGATCGGCAGAAACACGACGACGAATAACCCAGGCACCAGAGGTTTTGTCCTGGCTCATAAGGTTACGTAAGGCTCGACCATGCTGTTTACTGAGGGGCTTATAATGCGCCGGACGCACGTAGAGCGGTAACGGACATTTACAGGCTGTAGAATGTTCGCCACGGTGACGTTTATCGGGGTTTTCTTGGGAAGATTTAGTCTGGTTACCCACGCCCGCCCGCGCTTATGGCGAGGAAGAGGGGTTGTTTTAGGTTATGCATTTGCTATAATCCTTTTCAGGCGCCGCGCCTGCTTTCGACCCCCTGAATATCCCTCGTTCCGCCAAGTTCGTCAGGATTTCAGGGGGTTTTTGCATTCAGGGTGTGGCTTTTGCCTATCACCCTTTCCCTAGACGCTATTACCGGGAACGTCCCACCCGTATGAATACTTGTAAACGCAGGTAAATTACCACGTAGTGAAGCAACGATCAATTCCCCCGCCAAAAGATCCCGCAAAGAACATATCTAATTTACCCAATCAATTCATACAGATATTGAGTCTCAACATTATTAACATTGTGAATATCAACAGGGGTTTTCTCTTGTCTATGGGGTTTGAGGTCCAATG
>NZ_VTZO01000048.1:0-13293 GCF_008369545.1 Pseudocitrobacter sp. 73
AGAATTATAGGGTGTTCTTTTTGCCAGGCTGTTGGGTTGGATAAGTCAATGGAGACGTTGCTTGCCACGGACCCTGAAAGGCATGGCTATATGTCGGGGCTGAACCGCATCCAGCGCTACTTGGCAAAACGCCGGTACGCATGGGAAGACCGCCATCCCGTAGGTCGAACGATTTACGAGGGCGGATACATCAAAATACAGCCGGACGTTTACAGTCCTGTTTTCCTAGAACGATTGCTTCATGTCTGTTGCAGCATGGACTACATGGAGCAAAAGAGAGCTGATGAGCTGGCATACAAGCTGGCTACTGGTCAAGCAGAGGATAACGACTGGAACCGTCGAATGGCAGAGCCACAATTCCGGATCATATCGGAAGAGGCTTTAGTCCATATCGACTTCATGTGGGCCTTCCATCATTTCAATGATAAGCCTTTCCATGCCCTGGAGATTTACCACAGGGTTTGGTCGATGGGTGATCTGGACTTGCTGGAAGACGAGCCGCAGTGTGAAACCGTTCCTCAGTCACCAATTCCGAAGCCATTGTGGTTGAAGGTTGGTCGCTGGGGCGATGGTTCGCTTTCTGATGGCTTGGCCGATCCGTTAGCGGAAATGGCTTACTTTGACGGCGGGGATGACCCGTTGGCAGCGCAAGTGATCAATACCGCAGACGGAAAGAGAAGGGTGGTTTGCTTCGCAGAAGATGATGAAGTGAAAGTCGATCCCGACTCCGCTGCGTTCATCATCTGGAACGAATACCCGCGACTAAGGGAGTCTGTACTAAAGGGACATTATACGCCCGGTAGTGCAGCGCAGTTCTACCTTCGGTTCGGAGCAATCCAGCTTGCGAAAGGAAAAGGCGCTTTGTATCACCGTATGATGCAAAGAGGTCAAACCTACCACCAGATGGGCCTTACAGGGCTACAGACGATGGAAGGAATCCAACAGCGCAAGGATGTCAAAGTGCTTAGCGATGCTAAGTACAAAGATCTGGTGAAGCGAAAAATCAAGGGAAGACTGGCAACGGTACGCTGGTGGGTCAACTTGCACTTAACGTTCAAGTACCATCTGCACCACCGTACTCCGACGGGGTTGTTCATCGAGAAGCAACTTGACCAGGAAGCAATGGAAGAACAGAAACGGCATCAGGAGCGATGGTTTAACTACGTGACTGACGCGATGCTTTGTTACTCCAGCGCATTCTGTATGAGCGTCATGGAAGGGCGAGAGGGGAGCGGAAACGCCAACATTCATCGTTACATGGCCGCGACCAGAAGGAAGGCTTATACGGCCCTCTGCGAGCTCTTGGACAATACTGACGCCCAGTGGGTGAATGATGTGGTCCAGAGTGCCGTAGGGCAGTATGAGGCGATACAGGCAGCCCTAACCGAAGGTTCCGCGCTTGCTATCTATCTCGACTGGATCAACCTACTGTCAAAACGCCATCCAGCCTCTTTGGAGCGACATGTCAGAACGATGATCAAGGCGGTTCAACGCTTACATCGCCGCGACGACACAGAGTTGCAAAGAGGACAGCAAGGCTTGTCCTTGGCCGCATAAAAAGCCCTCCTTCGGGAGGGCTTTTTCTTTTGCACCCCAAAAGGGCAATTACAGCGTTTTACCCTTTTAGGTGGCTGTCATACTCTTTGTTCATTGTCAGCGCTTGCTGGCTATAACGGTAGCTGGCCCAAAACAGCAATAACCTAACCCCTCGGGAGGAAACCCCTCCTGGGTTCTCTCCCACAAACAAAGGAGAGAAGCATGAGCCTAGACAAGTTAAGTCGGCTGGTGGACCAACAACGAAAGACCCAGGATGAAATCGACAATGAAATCATTCTGGCCGTCAAAGAGGTGTTGGCTACAAACTCAGTCGGTTTAGCCCGTGAGCTTGTTGGGGGTGTCCCGCAAGATCATCCATTCCATCCGTTTTTACTCGCTATAGCTAAGCAGCTTGACCCGAGATAACTAAGTAACCCAACCGGGTACACCAAGGCCCGGTCGGCTTTGGTGTACCTCCAACCAATTTTGGAGGCACTATGTCTAATTCAAATTTCGGCTTTCTAGCTCTGGCCTTGCGCCAACGCCTGATCAAACGCTGGTCACTGATGCACTCTGTTCAACCGGAGTCTGTGTTGGAACACAGCGCTGTTGTTACCCTGCTTTCCTACCTGGCTGGCAATATTGCCATTCAGCAAGGGAAGTCGGTGGATCTGGCAGTCATGCTTGCTCATGCTTCGTTGCATGATGCAGCCGAGGTTCTCTGTTCGGATGTTGTAACACCGGTCAAGAAAGCAAACGCTGTTTTGCAGCGTGAGTTTGAACGACTGGAAAAGGCCGCAGAGGACAAACTCATCCAGACTCTTCCCGAAGAACTCCAGGATGCAGTCGCCATAGCCTTCGCTCCCGGTGGCTATGAACAATCACTGGTTAAGGCCTGTGATACCTACTCCGCTTACATCAAGTGCAAACTTGAGGTGGCCGCAGGTAATGGCCTTGAGTTCCAGGATGCTCTCAGCAAAATGGAACGTGTTGTTGCTCAGGTGAAATCGGACTTCCCGGAAATCGACGCTCTGGACAAATGGTTTGGTAACGGACTCGGCCATTCAGTAGATAAACTGCTGGCAGGGGGTAACGATGACTAATCCAATCCCTGGCGACATCAAGATTAAGGACTTTGGCCGCGACCGGAAATTCCGTTCGGTTGATGAGCTTCAAAGCACTTTGTCAGAACAGTACAAAGGTCAGCATGTCAGCATCGTTTACCCTGCAAAGCCCAGCGGTTTACTCCGCACGGTTTTTGTCAGTGTCGATGATGCTGGTGGCGTGAATCGAACCTATGGGGACCAGTCTCCTGTCGATTTTTCTGCCATCAAAGATGACCTGTATGTACCAAGTGACCTGTAGGAGAGCACTAGCTATGGTGGTGATCATCGTAAACACAGGACACTATGAGTTTATCGGCCTTGGTGAGACCCACGGACAAGCCACAGAAGGGCTTTTGAAACGCTGGGACGAACACTGCGAACGTAATCCGGATGCTGAGTCTGGTTACATGCAGGAGCTGATAGAAGAAGGAAGCGCACAAGTTGTCGAGATGGAGCCCGGCTCCGCCGTAATTTACGGACTTGACGGCTAAGCCTTCTCAACTAACCCACTCGGGCGCATCATCCCGAGAGGGTGTGGTGCGTCCTAACCAAAAGGAATGCACTATGTCTAACTTTGAACAAGCTCTGGAGCGTACTGACGGTAAAACACTGATTCTCAGCAATGGGAGTAAGTGGGCAGGCCAAGACCCGGACAGCATTCAGACTTTACTGGATGTCCTGGGTGACAACGTTCTTGACCCGATGTTTGAGCAGTATCACTGTTATCGCCCATACCCGTTTGAACCAATGGTGAGGACGGGGCGAAATGGCGAAATGTTCCAGCCTTGGCTTGGGGCAGCCTGCTTCTTTGGGAACTTCCTGACCGTCTCTCATGTTTTCAACATCATCACGAAAGATGACGGTGTTGTTGAGGCCTTAACAGAGGCGATCCGGAAGAATATGGCGACTGAACAGTACCAGCAGAATGCCTATGAGCGTTATGCCGGTTGGTTCTACGCTGAAACCAGCGAAGGGTTAAGGCTAGTCTCTCCAAGTGAGGCTGCCGACATCCGAGCTGGCGCAGTTTCAAAGCTGCGTTACCCAAGAAACTTCGAGGTTATGAAAACTGCGGTTCTCAAAGGTCCTCGATTTGATACTGAATTAAACCGCAAGGCTTCTTAACCCAAACATTAACCCCACGGGGGACATCGGTCCCTGAGGGGATGGTGTCTCCCTCTGAAATTAAGGAGATACCAATGATTAAACAGCATTTTCAAAACGAACTGGTTAAGTGTGGATACCCGGATGATCTGACGATTGAGTACAGTCTCGGATACTGCCAGGGGGATGGCGTAGCCTTCTACGGGGATTTGAGCGTTGATGACGTCAAAGCTCTCATGAATCGCCTATTCAGCACTGAGCCCGGCCAAGTGGATGCTGTCAGCCGCGTGAAGAACCTGATGGCACAGAAAGACATTGAGAATATGCTTTCTGTCCTCCGCGAATATGGTTCCTGTGACCTGTCCATTACTCGGAATAGTCACGGGCATCACTACAGCCATTGGAACTGCATGAACATCGACGACAACGTGGACTTCACAGGGATCTTCCCTGATGATGATTCCATGATTGGCACCGGCATTGAAGGGATTAACCAGGATATGGTCGAGCGCTGGCAAGACCTCTGGGAACGCTTTGTGCTGGAGCTGGCGGATGATGTAAAAAGTCTTTCCAAGAAGCTCGAAGCGGACGGGTACTCGCTGATCGAGGCCTCTCCATGCGAAGATGAAGTGGTTTGGGAACGGGCCACTGAAAACTACCTGGTGCGTGTTACTGAACTCCCTGAGCGGGATTTCGATATGGGCCACTGGGATGACGAAGTAAGAGACCAAACAATTTGTTCTATCCTGGAAGGGAAAGAGCGAGTGCTTGGCCTACGTGTTGAGGTACTCTCTCGTGAAAACGAGATTGTCCTGGGTGAAGAGAGTCTGCACGGCTTGACCGTTGCCAGTGATGACAAGAGCTACGCTGGCTACAGACGAGAACTTCTCCGGGGCGCTATCCAGCAAACCAGGGACTTTTTCTCTCGCCACCTCAAAGCGGCATAACAAGGCAGGGGGAAACCCCTGCTTTACTTCCCAAGTCTTCTTACTCATGGTTAAGCCATCAGTAAGCAGATTTTGTCCTCCCTGAGGGCGAAAGCGTGCGATAGCTGGTCGCCAAAAACAAACAGCAAATTAACGTTAATTTATTAATCCCTGCGGGAGTCTATCTCCTGCTGGAGATACCTCCCGTTATTTCTGGAGGTATCCATGAACAAATTCCAAGACTTTAAGTTGGTTTATCGTCAAGGTGGTCGTCGCTTAGAGCGTGTCTTTAAGGACACTCTTTACGCGAATGTGAAGCGTGTCGCTGACTCGTTTCCTCCGACCGTTCTTTGGCGCATTCAGCCAGCGTAAAACTCGGAACCTTAAAGCTCGGCTTTGGCCGTGACCTTTCAATAACCCATGCGGGTACACTTCCCCGCACGGGGTAGGTGTACCCATTAACTTTGGAGTACACCTTATGAACCAAGTAGCTAAATTGGACCTCGCCCAAATCCGTCAACAAGCCATCAATGATGGTCTGCTGGTGGACCAATCTTCCATCGGTAAACAAGCTGGTTTCCTGACCAATGTGGCAGTGACCCCGGCAATTGTCGATGGAGTATTTGGTGCAGATGGTAAGCACTCGGTAGAAGACTTCCTTTTCATGTTTTTGCAGCTTTGTGTTGCTCAAACAAAGGTCGCTTTTACCGACAACAAGAATTGGGGAAAGATTCGTCTTTATTACCCCATGCCCACTGTAGATGGCTTTTTCAAACCCACTGAGGTTGTGATTAAGTCAGATCCTGTAACCGCAGATGTCACAATCATGATGGCCTCGGAAGATGGCACTCATTTGTGCTTGTGATATTCACAAAATTCGCCTCCGTTTCGGGGGCGACCTTTTTAAACCCCTCGCCGGGGAGTTCTCCCCGGCTGGGGAGCCTCCTTGGCACATTCTCCCGGTGTCGGGGTTTCCTTAAAACCCTGGCGACGGGGGTTTAAGGAAGCCTCGATGCTGGGGTTCACGCTAAGGAGAAAACCTATGTCTTACTACAAAGCTGACACCGTTCGTGAAGCTGCAAACGGAAACTGGCTATTCATCCTGGCGGCCCTAGCGCCCCATCTTGAACCAGCTCTCCGTAAACCTGGTCGTCATGTTTCTTGTCCTATCCACGGCGGGAAAGATGGCTTCCGACTGTTCAAGGATGCCCACCTGACTGGTGGCGGCGTATGCAATACATGCGGTGCCAATCATGATGGTTTTGAGCTGCTGATGTGGCTCAATAACTGGGACTTTAAACAGTGCCTGAGCGAGGTTGGTGATTATCTGGGCGTTGAGAAAGAGCAACCCCAGTATCAACAAGCCGCTGCACCGACACGAGCTCCTGTCCAGGCCAAAGCGCCTGTTCAGCAAGAGCCTATGAAGGTGAATAACAAGGTTCTCGATTCCAAGAATCGTAAAAAATCCATTGCCGGTACTCTGATTGCCCACGGTAAAGCTCCTTATGAGCATAACGAAGACAACGAGCTCAGCTACTTTGCCTTCATCCGTGACAAGAGCGGTTTGGAACGCACCATCTGGGGCGTGGATCTTGAAAGAGCCATTGGTGAAAGTGAAGCCAAGTATGGGGATGAGATCGTCATGACAAACCTCGGGCGCGAGCCTGTAACTGTCGTCGTTGAAGTTAAGGACGAGCAGGGGAATGTTGTGAGAGAACAACCTATGCAAACGCATCGCAACACCTGGCTGGTGGAACGTCGCGGCGCTACGGTAACGCAGTTCCGCGCTCGCTCGAACGGTGGTGTTGAGCCGGTGAGTCACCATGTTGAGTCGGCCCCTGTGGTCAACCGCACGGTAGAAGCTCCGGCACCGCAAGTACAACATGCGGCCACACAACCGGAAGAGCAAAGCAGCGAAAACAAGCCGAAAGTTGTTCCGATGTTTCGTGAACAACCTAAGCCTTGGCTGCTTGAGCTCCAAGAAGAAATGGAGAAGAGAATGGAGCGCGAACGCGCTTACAGTGCTCGTCTCCGTGAGAAAATCGAGAAGGTATGGAACGAGTGTTTGCCGTTCTCCAGTCATGTGACTGAGCCAATGCGTCTGTACTTCAAAAACCGCGAGCTTCTGTTCAAGGTTGATGAAGTAGAAAAAACAGACTGTCTGCGGTTCAATCCGGCTATGGCCTACTACGACGAAGATGGCAATGAAGTTGGGAAATTCCCGGCTATCGTCTGCGCTATCCGAGATGTGGAAGGCAACCTGGTAACGCTCCACCGCACCTATCTCACCCAAAACGGTAAAAAAGCCAAGGTCGGCAACGCCAAGAAGATGATGCCCATTCCTGACGGTTTGGATGTCAATGGCGCGGCCATCCGCCTCGGTGAACCGACTGAGGGTATCCTGGGTGTTGCAGAAGGGCTGGAAACAGCCCTGTCAGCTTATCGAGTCACTCAAATCCCGGTTTGGTCAACGGTCAATGCGACCCTGATGGAGTCCTTCGAGGTTCCAGAAGGTGTTCACACCGTACTGATCTGGGCTGACAAAGATAAGTCTGTGACTGGTGAGAAGTCAGCGAACGTGCTGAAAGCCAAGCTGGAGAAGCGCGGCATTCGTGTGTACGTCCTGCTGCCTAAACTCCCGATCCCGCCCAGAGCGAAAGGGATTGACTGGAACGATGTCCTGATGAGTCAGGGAAGCCTCGGTTTCCCGAATGCTCGCTACCTGCGCGATTTCATTGCGAGAAGGAGAGCTGAGTATGGCCGTCATTGATGTCTCGAAGGTTGATACAACGCCTGGTAACGACGCGGTGTGCCCCTTTTCTCCCCCTGAGGGGTGGGAGGGGGACTCTGCGGCCTACGTTGAGCTTATGCGGTCTCGGTATCGTCATCTGATGCACGGCCAGAGAATGATGGTGACAGCCTCCTTCGCAAGAAGGGAGCCTATCCAAGTTACTGGCCCGTTTGCTGATGAAGCGACGAAGATCATTAACTCAATGAAGATGAACAAGGCGAAGCCAACAGCTTTGTCTGCCTAAAACTTTAACCCTGAGGGGGTGTTCATGCCCTCTCGGGCATGATTCGCCTCCTCTTCAACTATGGAGGTAATCATGAAAAAGTTTTTGCGTATTAAGACGTGGTTTGTGCGTCTTTTCTCTCCTGACAAGAAGACTCTGGGAGCTATCGGTGAAGACCTGCGTAAGGTCGCCGTAACAGCCATCGGTGTCGGTATTGTAGGATTGGCTGTATCTGGGGACACTATAACCGTCAAAGAAGCCGGTTTGGTGTTGGGAGTTATTGTCAAATCTGGTGTATGACCATCAGGCAGCGTTCCTGTCAGATTGGTCTTCCACCTGTATGCCATCCTGAAACTGTACGTTGTCCACGACCAGCTTCAGTTGGTCGAACCCCTTGATCCGTTTCCAGCGTTTCTGGGCGGATTGGAGCAGTTTGAACACCATCGATAACGTGGTGTCTCGGGAGCCGCAGGAGCGGCTCCGCTTGGTTCTCAGCCTGACTGTGGCGAAGGTGGATTCAATCGGATTGGTGGTCCGTAAGTGAATCCAGTGAACCGCCGGGAAATCATAGAAGGCCAGCAGCTCATCCCGGTCCTTCTCCAGGTTTTCCATAGCCTTCGGGTACTTGTCCCGGAACCGCCTCAAAGTGCTGTCAAACGCCTTATGGGCGCTGGCTCGGGTCTCCGCCAGATAGATCTCATGCAAGGCTGACTTCACCTTCGGCTGCACCGACTTGGGCAGCTTCTCCAGCACGTTGGCGGTCTTATGCACCCAGCACCGCTGATGCCGGGTATCCGGAAACACCTTGCTCAGGGCTTTCCAGAAGCCCAGTGCGCCGTCGCCAACAGCCAACCTGGGCGAAGGCTTCAGGCCACGTTCCCGCAAGTCCGTGAGCAGCTCCCGCCAACTGGCTTCAGACTCCCGGTGGCCGTCCTCAACGGCTACCAGCTCCTTGTGGCCATGCTCGGTCACGCCGATGATCACCAGCAGGCAGAGCCGGTCGTCCAGGCGGACGTTGCTGTACACGCCGTCGGCCCACCAGTACACATAGCGTTTCTGGCTCAAGTCTCGGCGCTGCCACTCCTTGTGCTCGTCCAGCCACTTCGCCTTGAGCCGGGATACCGTGTTAGCCGACAGGCCATTGGCCTGCTCGCCGACCAGCGCACTCAGGGCCTCCTGGAAGTCACCGGAGGAGACGCCCCGCAGGTAGAGCCAGGGAATCAGCTCCTCCAGACTCCGGGCGCGCTTCAGGTAGGGTGGCAGCAGGTGGCTGTTGAAGCGAATACCGGAGCCACTGCGATCCCGGACTTTGGGAACCTGGACTTCTACATCGCCGACGCCTGTCTGAACAGTGCGTTTGGGAAGGTGCCCATTGCGCACCACAGCACGGCGGCCATCCGGCGTCTTGACGTCCGCGTACTGCTTCAACAGGCTTTCCAGCTCTGTCTCGACAGCCTGTGCAATCAGATCACGGGCACCCTGCCGGATCAGCTCGTGCAACGGGTCGTTACTGACTACCTCTGGCTGTGAAAGAGCGTGCAGGTTAGACTTGGACATGGCGTATCATTCCTCTGTTGGTTGTGATCCTGGCGGAGATCAACCAACAGGATACGCCACCCCTTCAACCTGCTTCCATACACCAGAAATCACCATAACTCTGGTGTTGGTCATTGGGGTTATCCTGTGGATCTATGGTATAATCTTAACCAAGGTCAGCAATTCCTAAGGGGGTCAAATGGACGCTTTCACATTAGGCATGTTGGGGTTGCTCATTTTTTTCACTGTCGTCACTGGCGGCAGTCTGTATCTCTACCATGAGAAACAGAAGGAAAAAAAGCATCACAACGCCTAAAGAGTAACTGCGATAATGAACGTAAAGGCCAGCAATAGCTTAATGCCGATCAGTTAAGAAATATTTTTCTGATCGGTTGACCGATCCTGTGTAGATGTAAGAATCCGATGAGCCGTTAAGCCATCGGATTTTTTTATGGAACTGTCAGAAGCATTAGCACGCACGTCAATCAACCGTCTCACTGAGTTTTCGTCATTAGCCGATGTTCTGGAGCCCGATATTATCCAGTCTTGTTTGGCGTCCAACGGCGTTGCCACCTTGCGCAAACGCAAACTTCCCATGGATGCGATGATTTGGGCTGTGATAGGCATGTCACTGTTTCGTACAGAATCCGTGCGGCAGTTAATTAATAAGCTGGATATTGTGTTGCCGCAGGACGTGGATTATGTCGCCCGCAGTGCCGTCACCCAAGCCAGAAAGAAATTAGGCAGTGCTGTGGTTCGCGACGTCTTTCACCTGTCAGCAAAAACATGGCATGAGCGGGCAGAACATCCTCATTGGTGTGGACTGAATCTGTTTGGCGTTGATGGCGTAGTATGGCGCACGCCCGATAGCCAGGAAAACAGCGCCGAGTTTGCCCGGACAGCGAATAAAGCCAGTGAAGCGGGTTATCCTCAGGTACGCATGGTCTGCCTGATGGAGCTTAGTAGTCATTTAATCCTCGACAGCGCATTTGACAGTGTGTGTGAAAGTGAGATGAACCTGGCCGCAGAGCTCACCTCACGTTTACCGGATAACAGCCTGACCTTGTTCGATAAAGGCTTTTACTCGTTGGGGTTGCTGCATGACTGGCAGCAAAAAGGCACCAATACACATTGGTTATTGCCATTGAAAAAGAACGTCCAGTATGAAGAAATCAAAAGTCTTGGCCGACACGATAAACTCATCCGTCTGACAACCACGCCGCAGGCCAGAAAGAAGCGACCTGAGTTACCCCTGACCCTCGAAGCACGCTTGCTAACGAAGCAAATTAAAGGAAAGGAAGTCAGGATCCTTACGTCCATGCTTGACCCTATGGCTTATCCTGCAGCCGAGATTGTGGACCTTTACGGACATCGCTGGGAAATCGAAATGGGCTACCGTGAAATGAAACAGCACCTGCTGGCAAGCCGGTTTACGTTACGTAGCAACCTGCCGGAGCTTATCCGGCAGGAGCTATGGGGGCTGCTGCTCGCTTACAACTTAATCCGCTACAAAATGGTACTGATGGCCAAGTCACTCAAAAGTGTGTTCCCGAACCAACTGAGCTTTAGAGATGCTTCATCACACATCATCCACAAGCTCACTATGATGCCCATTTATGCGCCTGGAAATGTGCCCGGGCTCATCTTGGAAATAGAAAGAAATGCCAGCCAATTTAAGCTCGAAGGAAAGCGAGAACGCAGTTATCCAAGGACACTGAAAGTATCGAAAAATCGTTACCCGGTAGCTAAAAGTAAAAATGCCGCTCACCTTAAGTGAACGGCATTAAGCAATAGCTGGCCTTTTTTTATACTTGCAGTTTGAAGTGTTACATGTCACGATGAAGTTGGTGTGACATGTAACGGTAAAGGTGTTTTTTTGAAAGTATCCAATGAAGATGCTCAGGCTACGGCGATCTATCTCCTCAGAGCTGCTTCGCGCCCAGCTTTCTGGCGTGACGTCCCATTCGATAAGAAACTTGAAGCCGTGGACAGCCTGAACAGCATGGGGCGATCACCATCAGAACTCACTGAATGGATTAATAAATATCTGACAGCAGAGCAAATCAATAAACTCGGGACATCAATTAGGCAACGTCGCAGAAGGGGATATGGTGTTGGTAAAAGCATAACTATAAGCGATAAAGCCCACAGGATTTTGAAGCGGTTGGCAGAAGTCGATGGTTGCAATTTGTCAGAAGTGATAGAGAAACGCCTAGCCCGAGCTTATAAAAATACTTGGGACCACAAATAGAGTGGCACTAGGGGTTGCATTTTTAAAACCCGTGGTAGCATCTAAATGAACCCTAACGAATAGGGGTGCTGGCGGCGATGCCGACCATTATCCCGATAATGGAGAAATAGACCATGATGACACTGACTACTGTCTCGAAGAAAACTTCTAATAATTCAGCCCTTGTATTCTGGCGCGTTGGTACAAAACGGAAAGGCATCCTTGATGTTCGTATTGATTTTGACAACGAGGAGGCAGATCTTTTGGCTGAGCTCGTAGCCATTCGCTATCTGGCGCTGGACAAACAGGTTTTTTGCAGAGAGCCAGGTGCTGGTGCTGGTTACAAGCTGGTGGTATCCAAAGGTGCGATTAAAAAGCTGGCGCTGGGCAAATCCACCAAGGAGTTTGCATTCAAGTTTGCGGCTTGCCTCACTGGACGTTTAAAGGGCGCTACTATTGAAGTTTCGCAGAGCATGGAGTTTATGGATGAGCCGGGTGAGGGCAACGTTGAGCTCCTCGATGTGGACAAGCAAGCCTATACTCAAACCCATGACGAAATCTCTACACCGGCCATTGGTCCCGTCCTTGTTACTCAACATGCCATCGATCAGTATCAGGCCCGGATAACCTCTGGAGACCCTAAAAAACCGTGGGCCTCACTCGTTGGTCGCCTCCAGCATCCAGAGTTACAGGTTCAACCCTTTGACGAGAAAGTGGCTCGCCATAAAGCCAGAAAGTATGGCCGCGTAGATAACGTGGAAGTCTGGGGCCATAGAGATTCCAAGTTCAAGTACCTGATGGTGATCAACGACGACAACCAAAAACGTGTTCTTGTCACAGTGTTTGAGCGAAATGAGTAACCTGCTTCTCATTTGTTCTGAATACACAACCTCTCCAAATCACGTATTCATACCCTAAAAGGGCAAAAACGCAGTCGTTGATAACGACTCTCCCACCTGAAAATAGCTCCAGCATAAAAACTGGAGCTGTAAATGAGATCGAGACCTTCCCTTTTACTGATGCGAAACCTGCGGTCATTGGCCGTTGTGGTGCTCGCAACTTTGCCATGCGTTGCTTTTGCACAATGGCGGGTTGTAGCCGTGAGCACCGAAGTAGACAAAATGCGCTTCAACACCATCATAGACGCGCATTCCTTCATGAAGAATTATCGCTCTGGTGAGGAGCAAGGGAAGGGAACGCCAGTTGGGGATGCGCTTTATCCGGTTGCCAGTTATGGTGATGGCCGTTATGTCTCCAGGATCTGTTTTAAGTATCTAGGTGCTACTGGCGATTATGACCCCACTACCTGCACTGGCGACCCAGCTACGGTCTACTGGCGCTCAACCTATGTTCTGCCGGGTGAGATGGATAAAACACCGTTCCTGGACAGGGATCTCGGCTTACCAACAACGACCATGTGTGTAGGGAACCCTATCCATCTTGGCACCGGCAACAAGTTCCAGGCTGAACTGGATTATCAAAGCGGAGGCTCCGACCCTTTCACATTCACCAGATACTACAATAGCCACCTTCCTGATGAAGAGCTCGGCGGCTGGCGGCATACCTACTCGCGGAGCGTCGAGGTCAACGCCTCGAAGTACGGTGAGAACATGGTTGTCCTGCACCGGCCAGAAGGGCAACAACTCGCGTTCTACAACTCGTCCTCTGTCTGGGTGCCAACATGGAAAACCGATGATACCTTGACGAAGGATGCTACCGGCTGGCGTTACACTCAATCTGACGGGGTAGTCGAGGCCTATGATGAAACCGGACGACTGACCGGCATCGAGAAGCCCAACGGCAATCACATCACCCTGAGCTATCTGGGGTCGTCTCAGAAAACG
>NZ_VTZO01000049.1:0-592 GCF_008369545.1 Pseudocitrobacter sp. 73
CCTGAAATGGAAAAACGGCTGCGCTGGTACTGGCGTAACCCTTCCGATCTTTGCCCGTGGCACATGGATGAAACCTACGTGAAGGTCAATGGCCGCTGGGCGTATCTGTACCGGGCCGTCGACAGCCGGGGCCGCACTGTCGATTTTTATCTCTCCTCCCGTCGTAACAGCAAAGCTGCATACCGGTTTCTGGGTAAAATCCTCAACAACGTGAAGAAGTGGCAGATCCCGCGATTCATCAACACGGATAAAGCGCCCGCCTATGGTCGCGCGCTTGCTCTGCTCAAACGCGAAGGCCGGTGCCCGTCTGACGTTGAACACCGACAGATTAAGTACCGGAACAACGTGATTGAATGCGATCATGGCAAACTGAAACGGATAATCGGCGCCACGCTGGGATTTAAATCCATGAAGACGGCTTACGCCACCATCAAAGGTATTGAGGTGATGCGTGCACTACGCAAAGGCCAGGCCTCAGCATTTTATTATGGTGATCCCCTGGGCGAAATGCGCCTGGTAAGCAGAGTTTTTGAAATGTAAGGCCTTTGAATAAGACAAAAGGCTGCCTCATCGCTAACTTTGCAACAGTGCC
>NZ_VTZO01000005.1:0-152359 GCF_008369545.1 Pseudocitrobacter sp. 73
AAGCCAGCAGACTTCCCCCCCATAGCCAGCCTCAAGTCCAGACCGAGGCCACCGGGGGTCCTGACCAGCCGTCTAGACATCTCGTCTAATGACACAAGTCTGGCACAAAGAATGACACAAGGTCTTGACTCAATGCAGGACCTCAGGCCTACTAATGTCTCTCGTGACTCTAACGAGTAACCGCTTCAAGTCCTTGAAGTTCCAGATGAACATCGCCGGGAAGTTAACGCCCAGTTCATAGTAGCTTATCCAGCTAATATCATCGAACAGGTAGTAATCTGCTGCGAAACGGAAACGGGTGCCGCCGTCGAAGCCATTACGTTTGTAGCCGTTCGCGCCATCATCCCCGGTCATGTTCTGGAACTGAGGACGGATACTCCCGCCAACGGTGAAGTTAAGACGGCTCAGCGGATCGCCAGCCTGCGGGTCAGCTTTTAAAACGGTGATTTCCGCTTGAGAAGCGAAAGTCGTCAGTGCCACTGCTGCGCCGATCGATAATGCCAGCGCTTTTATTTTTATGGACATGGTTGTTCCTTGGATAGGTTAACTGCCATTTATTTAGCCAGTGAATATTATCGTGTCTAAATGAACTTATCTTTACCGTTTTTTAATGATTTGTGCGGTTAAACTGACGCTTCTATACAGTTTGTGCCTTTATTGAACAATTCCATGGAACTTATAGGGGTAAGGGGGAAAAATGGGATTTAGCGCGCGGATTTTTTGCTGGATGGACGTTAAGCGGCGGCAGTTGCCCGGTGGCGCTAACGCTCACCGAGCCCCCGTGTAGGCCGGATAAGCGTCAGCGCATCCGGCAATCTCTTAGCTACTGAACTGGCGGAACAACGCTTTGCCTTTTAACAGGCGAATCCCCAGCCAGCCGCCACACAGTGAAAGCAGCACTGCGCCACAAAGCGGTAGCGCCAGCCACAAGCGCCAGTCGGGCTCCCACGGGAAATCAAACACCCGCGTTTGCAGCATCGCCAGCGCCGTTTCAGCGCCAATGGCCGCCACCAGCCCGGAGACCAACCCCAGCAGGGCGAACTCCGCCCACAGCGTGGTACGCAACAGTGGCTTGCTGGCCCCGAGGGTGCGATAAACCACCAGTTCCTGATGCCGCTGACGCATGCCGACCTGCACCTGTGCCAGCAACAACAGCACACCGCAGGCGGTCACCAGCACCACCATCACTTCAAGCGCCCGACTTACCTGCTCCAGCACCTGCCCGACCTGTTTCAGTATCGCGCCAATATCCAGCAGGCTGATCGTTGGGAACTCGCGGTTCAACTGCGTTAAAAGCGTCGTATCGCGATCCCAGCGGAAACTGGTGAGCCAGCTTTGCGGCTGCCCCTCCAGGGCCCCATTCGGGAAAATAAAGAAGAAGTTAGGCCGCAGGCTCTCCCAGTCGACTTTACGCAAACTGGTGACCGTAGCGTTGAAATCCTGAGTATCGCCAGTGAAGGTTACTTTATCGCCCAGTTTGATATTCAGACGCTTCGACAGCCCCTCTTCAATCGATACTTCCCCCACTTTCGGCGGCCAGGTTCCGGCGACAATAGGGTTATGGTCCGGTTGTTTCTCCTGCCAGGTGAGGTTCAGTTCACGATTGAGCGATTCATCTTTATTCCCTTCCGTTGTCTGGCCGTTTATCTGCGTCAGACGCGCGCGAACGATGGGATAAAATGCCTCAGGGATCACCTGATGCTCCGCAAGGAACGTTTTCACCGGCTGCACCTGCTCCGGCGCGATGTTAATCAGAAAGTAGTTAGGGCTTTCCGGCGGTAACTGCTGCTGCCAGCGGTCAAGCAGGTCGCCGCGAAGTACCAGTAAAAGCGCCAGTAACATAAAGGAGAGTGAAAATGCCGCAAGCTGACTCAGCGTCGACCACGGCTGGCGCAGCAGACGATTGACCGCCAGACGCAACGGCAGTGCTTTCAGCGTTAAGCGCCTGAGCACGTTAAGCAGCATCCAGCCCAGCACGCCGCACAACAACGCCAGCACTACAGCGCCCGCCAGCACTGACCACAGCAGCGGGCTACCGCCCATCAACCAGGCAAGCAGGCCGATAACCACCGCGCTAATCACCGGAATATAAAACGTCAGCGGCCAGACGCTGGCGACCACGTCGCGCCGCAGTACGCGCAGCGGCTGCGTGGCCAATAACAGACGATAGGGCCGCAGACCGACCAGCAACGAAATCACCACCATCGTGCCGATAGCCCACAACCACGGCCAGGCGCTGGCGGAAGGCAGTGCTGCCGGTAAAACCGGTTTGAGCAGAATCAACAAGATATGTTCGAACAGCAGCCCCATCGCGCCGCCGGTGATGACCGCCAGCGTGAGCAGCAAAAGCCACTGACCAATGATTAGCTTGCGTAGCTGCGCCCGCCCGGCGCCAAGGGTTTTGAGGATTGCCACCAGGTCATAACGGCTGCGGCAGTAGTGCCCCATCGCCACCGCGACTGCCGCCACCGCCAGTAGCAACGTTAACAGCGCAGAAAGTAACAGGAACTGCTGCGAGCGTTCGAGCGATTTCCCCAGCGCGCCTTCGTCCTGCTCCAGGCCATACCAACGATGCTCAGGCTTCAGTTGTGGTAGCAGCCATTTTTCATAGCTCGCCAGCTGTTCTGGCGTACCGCCAAATTTGTAGCGCCAGCTCACACGGCTGCCGGGCTGCACTGCCCCGGTTTTTTCGACGTCAGCCATGTTCATCATCAGGCGCGGCGCCATCTGGAAAGGGTTAAAGCCGGCATCCGGCTCCTGAACTATTTCCCCGGCGATGCGCAGCGTGGCATCACCGACGTCAATTTGATCGCCGATGTTCAGGTTTAACAACGCCAGCAAACGCGGCGCCAGCAGTACAGTACCTGGCTGCGGCTTCACTCCCTCCGGTTTGGTTTGCAGGGTGCCGTACATCGGATAAACACGGTCTACAGCTTTGACGTCAGCGAGCTGCGGCGTATTTCCCGCCCAGGTCATGGTTGAGAAACTGACCTGCTCGCCAACCTTCAGGCCCTCTTCCCGCGCCTTGTCCAGCCAGGCGGTGGGCACTTCACGCGAACTACGCAGCGCGCGATCGCCTGCCATATATTCGCGGCTTTGCTGGCTTAAACCTTTTTCCATGCGGTCGCTGATGCTGCCGAGCGCCAGCACACAGGCCACCGCCAGGCTTAACGCCAGCCAGACAATCAGCAGCGACGGCGAGCGCCACTCCCGCCAGAACCAGCGTGCAATCATGCTTCCTCCCGCAATTCACCGTCCACCAGGCGCAAACGTCGGTCACAGCGCGCCGCCAGTTGCGGATCGTGGGTCACCAGAATGAGCGTCGTGCCATGCTCACGATTGAGCGAGAAAAGCAGGTCGGCAATTTTATCGCCCGTCTGCCTGTCGAGGTTTCCGGTGGGTTCATCGGCGAAGAGGAGATCCGGGCGACCATTAAACGCGCGCGCCAGCGCCACGCGCTGCTGTTCACCGCCCGAAAGCTGTGCCGGGAGATGATGCAGACGCTTGCCAAGGCCAAGCTGTTCGAGCAACGCTTTCGCGCCGCCCCGGCTCTGACTGTCGCTTTCGCCACGCAGCAGCGCCGGAAGTTCAACGTTTTCCAATGCGTTGAGTGTCGGGATCAACATAAAAGACTGAAAAACAAAACCCACATGCTGCGCCCGTAAACGCGCTCGCGCTTCTTCATCCAGCGACGACAGCGATTGCCCTAGCAGTTTCACGTCGCCATCGCTGCCGTCATCCAGCCCGGCCAGAATCGCCAGCAGCGTTGATTTCCCTGACCCCGACTCACCAATCAGGGCAATGGTCTGCGCCGGTTTGACAATCAGGTTAACTCCGGTAAGGATGGAAAGCTCATGCTCTCCCTGACCGACGGATTTCTTAAGATGATGAACTTCAAGCACGTTTTCCGCTGGCATTTGCCCGTCCTGTTTTTGATTCTGTTAAGCTTCCGCGCCGTCGCCGCAGACACATTGTTGATTCTCGGCGATAGCCTGAGCGCGGGATATCGTATGGCCGCCAATACGGCCTGGCCTGCCCTGCTCAACAGCAAGTGGCAGCCGAAAACAGAGGTGATTAACGCCAGCATCAGCGGCGACACCTCGGCACAGGGGCTGGCGCGCCTGCCTGCACTGCTGAAACAGCATAAGCCGCGCTGGGTGCTGGTTGAGCTGGGCGGCAATGATGGCCTGCGCGGCTTCCAACCTCAGCAAACCGAGCAAACGCTGCGCACCATTTTGCAGCAAATTAAAGCAGCCAACGCCGAGCCGTTGTTAATGCAAATTCGTCTGCCCGCAAACTACGGACGCCGTTATAATGAGGCCTTTAGCGCGATTTATCCGCAGCTTGCCCAGGAATTCACTATCCCACTGCTGCCCTTCTTTATGGAAGAGGTTTATCTCAAACCGCAGTGGATGCAGGATGATGGTATTCACCCCAATCGTGACGCCCAACCGTTTATCGCCGACTGGATGGCGACACGCCTGGCACCACTAGTTAATCACGACTCCTGAATTTAAAGGGGCGTTCTCAGGTAAAGTTATGCAAAAAACGGTTTTAATTACAGGATGTTCAAGCGGTATTGGTCTGGAAAGCGCGCTTGAGCTAAAACGCCAGGGATTTCGCGTGCTGGCGGCCTGCCGCAACCCTGCCGATGTTGCGCGGATGAACGGGATGGGGCTTGTTGGTATTGAACTGGACCTTGATGACCCCAAAAGCGTAGACCGTGCCGCCGATGAGGTTATCGCCCTGACCGGCAATCGCCTGTTCGGCCTGTTCAACAACGCTGGCTTTGGCGTTTACGGCCCGCTCAGCACCCTAACCCGGACACAGCTGGAGCAGCAATTTTCCGCCAACTTTTTCGGCGCGCATCAACTGACTCAGCGTCTTCTTCCGGCAATGATCCCGCATGGCGAAGGCCGTATCGTGATGACGTCATCGGTTATGGGGCTTATCGCTACGCCCGGTCGCGGCGCCTATGCGGCCAGCAAATATGCGCTCGAAGCGTGGTCCGACGCGCTGCGCATGGAACTGCACACCACGGGCATAAAAGTGAGCCTGATTGAGCCGGGCCCGATTCGTACACGCTTCACCGACAACGTGAATCAAATCGAGCAGGACAAACCGGTTGAGAACCCCGGCATTGCCGCGCGGTTTACCCTGGGCCCGGACGCGGTCGTGGAAAAAGTGCGTCACGCCTTTATCAGCGACAAACCCAAACTGCGTTACCCGGTGACGCTGGTTACCCACGCCGTTGGCTGGCTGAAGCGCCTGCTCCCAGCCTGCGCGATGGACAAAATTTTACGCGGCTAAGTTGAAGCCGGGCTTCGCGCCCCCATGTAATAGTCAAATCGACAAAAGAGAGTGGCTCATGTCCGTACAGAATATCGTCAATATTACCGAAGCTAACCTGCACCAGACGCTGGAACAATCCGTCACGACGCCGATTCTGTTCTACTTCTGGTCTGAACGTAGCCAACACTGTCTGGAGCTGACGCCGGTTCTGGAAAACCTGGCCGCGCAGTACAACGGTCAGTTTATTCTGGCAAAAGTAGACTGCGACGCTGAGCAGATGGTGGCCTCGCAGTTCGGCCTGCGCGCTATCCCAACGGTTTACCTGTTCCAGAATGGTCAACCGGTGGACGGTTTCCAGGGCCCGCAGCCGGAAGAAGCCATTCGCGCCCTGCTCGATAAAGTTCTGCCGCGTGAAGAAGAGCTGAAAGCCCAGCAGGCAATGGAACTGATTCAGGAAGGCAACTATGCTGACGCGCTGCCGCTGCTGAAAGATGCGTGGTCCATGTCGAATCAGGATAGCCAGATTGGCCTGCTGCTGGCAGAAACGCAGATCGCGCTGAACCGTTCTGAAGACGCGGAAGCCGTACTGAAAACCGTGCCATTACAGGATCAGGACACCCGCTATCAGGGTCTGCTGGCGAAAATTGAACTGCTGAAACAGGCCGCCGATACGCCGGAAATTCAGCAATTACAACAGCAAGTTGCGCAAAATCCGGAAGATGCCGCACTGGCATCACAGCTGGCGTTACAGTTGCATCAGGTAGGTCGTAACGAAGAAGCGCTGGAGCTGTTGTTCAGCCATCTGCAAAAAGACCTCGGTGCGGCTGACGGACAAGCGCGTAAAATGCTGCAGGAGATCCTGGCCGCGTTAGGAACCGGTGATGCGCTGGCGTCAAAGTATCGTCGTAAGTTGTATTCGCTGCTGTACTGATTGATTGATTGCCGGATGGCGCTGACGCTTATCCGGCCTACCTATTAGCATGTCTGTAGGCCGGATAAGGCGCAGCCGCCATCCGGCGTTATTCTCACACTTTCTTCAACTGCGACACCACCAGTTGATGGCGTGAATTGTAGAATTTCCGGTACGTGAGATAGCAGGCAATAATCGTCGACAGACTGGCAGTGGAAAGCAGCATAAACGTCACCATTATCTGGTACTTAATCGCTTTTACCGGGTCAATCCCCGCAAAGATCAGCCCTGACATCATCCCCGGTAAACTCACCAGTCCGACGGTTTTCGCCGAATCCACCGTAGGGATGAGCGACGCACGAATGCTTTCGCGAATGAGTCGCGCGGAGGCCATTTTAGGCGTCGCGCCCAGGCTGAGTTTCTCCTGAATCTGCTGCTGTTCCGCGCTAAAGCGCTGCCCAAGATTGTTGTAACACAATCCCACCGCCACCATCGCATTGCCGGCAATCATCCCGGAAATAGGGATCACCTGCATCGGCGTAAACTCAATCGAACCTGAAAAGACCAGTACGACCAGCGTTAATCCGGTCCCGGTGGTGATGGCAATAAACGATGAGACAAACGCTTTACTAATGTATTTACTGCGTTTTTGCGCGTTGTAAGCTGCGTTAAAGCAGATAAACAGCACCATCAGCAGCGTCAGAATCGCGTGGTTAACATTGAATATATATTTCAGCACATAGCCGACAATAATAAGCTGAACAATCGCCCGGCAAATGCTCCAGATAATATCTTTTTCCAGCGCCAGCTTTTCCCGATAGCTCACCACGATGGCCACCAGCACTAATACCATTGACAGCGCCAGTGACTCATTGGTTATGGCATGCTCATTCATGGGCGGCCTCCTGCATATCCTGTCCCGAGAGCGGTAATGTAATGACATCATCCGCATGTTCTATTTCATCTTTATCGTGGGTGACCCACAGCACGGCGATATTTTTCTCCCGAACATAGCGATGAATAATATCGTTCACGTTATGCTTATTTTCTTCATCAAGCGCGCTGGTAATTTCATCCAGTAATAAAACGTCCGGCAAAAATTGTAGGTTGCGGATCAGGGAAATACGCTGTTTTTCGCCGCCAGAAAGATCGTTGATTGATTTCGACAATGTTTCTTCCGGTAAGCCAAACCGCGTCAGGAACCCCAGAAAGGTGTCCGGCTCTGTGCGTTTATCACGAATCTGCCAGGGGAAAATCAGGTTGTCATAGACCGTTTCGCCAAACAAGGCAGGCGTTTGCGCGCAATAGGAAACCTGCTGGCGGTACTGCTCAGGCGACAGAGTGGTGTAATTCTGGCCTTTAAACTGTATCGTCCCTTCACTCGGGCTCAATAGCGAGGCGATGATTTTTAATAATGTACTTTTACCGCAGCCCGAAGGGCCGGTTATCAACTTAAACTCACCCGGCGCAATACTGAAATTGATATCCTTTAGCACCTGCCGCTCACCGATGCGATAACCCACACCTGTTAATTGCAGAATCGCGTTGCTTTCCATCATGATTATTTGAAACTCCTGTTCCGGACTGATGGACATAGTGTAACGATATTTCCGCATAAAGAGTTAATCGAAAATTATCTAATTCTCATAAGGCCTTAAAAACGGGGCTCATCGACCATATCGCCTCCCCCTTTTTAATACTCTGCGTAACGCTTATTCTCTACCGTCAGGAAAGTTCTCTTTTAAGTATTCCAGAACATATTTATTAACCTTATGTTCTGTGAGCTGATAGCCTTTCCAGTACTCCGGTTGTTCAAGATAGACTTCTGGCGTGCTGGCTCGTTGTTCAGCACCTGCCTCACGAATGGTGGAATGTCAGGCCCAGGAATTTCCCGCAATATCGGCTATTTTGCGGAGGGGAACAGACAAGTTTCGCAAAAAAAATTATTTATAGATGATATGGCGTGACATTCTGAATGAGCAGCAAAAATTGCAGTAGTATCGAAATCTGGCAGGCGAATTTCGTTACAGTAAGCGATATACTTAACGTCATCAAAGGCATCATACCGCTTATATAAAAGGACGGTATAACAGGAGGTTTCATGCTGATATTTATCCCTATCTTGATTTTTGTCGTACTGGTGGTGGTTGCCGCTGGCGTCAAAATCGTTCCCCAGGGTTATCAATGGACGGTCGAACGTTTTGGTCGCTACACCAATACGCTTCAGCCTGGACTTAGCCTTGTCGTGCCCTTCATGGACAGGATTGGCCGTAAGATCAACATGATGGAGCAGGTTTTAGATATTCCATCTCAGGAAGTTATCTCCAAAGATAACGCCAACGTTACCATCGACGCCGTCTGTTTTATTCAGGTCATTGATGCGCCAAAGGCTGCCTATGAGGTGAGTAACCTGGAACTGGCGATCATTAACCTGACGATGACCAATATTCGTACCGTGCTGGGTTCTATGGAGCTTGATGAAATGCTCTCCCAACGCGACAGCATCAACACACGTCTGCTGCATATCGTTGATGAAGCCACCAATCCATGGGGCATTAAAGTCACCCGTATTGAAATTCGCGATGTTCGCCCACCCGCAGAACTGATTGCGTCGATGAACGCCCAGATGAAAGCCGAACGTACAAAACGCGCCTATATCCTCGAAGCCGAAGGTATTCGCCAGGCCGAGATTGTCAAAGCTGAAGGGGAAAAGCAGTCGAAGATCCTCAAGGCGGAAGGTGAACGTCAGTCGGCCTTCCTTGAGGCGGAAGCCCGTGAACGTTCCGCAGAAGCAGAAGCGCGCGCAACCAAAATGGTGTCAGAAGCTATTGCCGCCGGGGATATTCAGGCGGTGAACTACTTCGTTGCACAAAAATATACCGAAGCGCTGCAACAGATCGGGACATCCAGTAACAGCAAAGTGGTCATGATGCCGCTGGAAGCCAGCAGCCTGATGGGCTCTATTGCAGGCGTGGCTGAACTTATCAAAGACAGCGCCAACGAACGGAAAAGATAATGGTCGAGATGATTCTGGCTCATCCACATATTTTCTGGTTAAGCCTGGGCGGCCTGTTGCTGGCCGCCGAGATGCTGGGCGGCAACGGTTA
Organism: Pseudocitrobacter sp. 73; assembly: GCF_008369545.1. NCBI lineage: Bacteria > Pseudomonadati > Pseudomonadota > Gammaproteobacteria > Enterobacterales > Enterobacteriaceae > Pseudocitrobacter > Pseudocitrobacter sp. 73. Next base: position 9,310 of record NZ_VTZO01000005.1, read on the forward strand.
TCTGCTGTGGAGCGGCGTTGCCGGGGTGATCACCGGCCTACTGACCTGGGTTCTGCCCGTCAGTTGGGAGTGGCAGGCGGTCATATTCTGTATCCTGACGCTGCTGGCAGCGTGGCTATGGTCAAAATGGCTGGCGCGCCAGGTCAAGGAGCAGAAACCCGCAGACAGTCAGCTTAATCAACGTGGGCAACAACTTGTGGGGCAGCGTTTTACCCTCGATAACCCCCTGGTTAACGGGCGTGGGCAAGTACGGGTTGGCGATAGCGCCTGGCCGGTTATTGCTGATGACGATTTTCCTGCGGGGTCAAAAGTTGAGGTTATCGCAGTAGAGGGCATTACGCTGCGCGTTCGTCTCTCTGAACAGGCAAAACGTTAAGCCTGCTTTTTATGCTGGCAACAGCCCGAAAGGTGATCGATTATCGGGCAATCCACGCCATCATCACCGGGGCATGACGCCGCCAGCGCCAGAAGCTGATCGCGCATTGCTTGCAAGTCGCTGATATGTTTTTCAATTTCAGCGACTTTTTGCAGGGTATGCGCTTTCACATCCGCGCTGTGCCGTTTCGGGTCATTGAAAAGCGTTACCAACTCGCCGCACTCTTCCAGATTAAATCCTACCTGCCGGGCCTGACGTAACAGCGTAAATTCATCAATATGTTTTTGCGTGTAACTACGGTAACCGTTCTCGCTACGCAGCGGCGGCGTCACCAATCCCTTCTCTTCATAAAAGCGAATCGCTTTACTGGTTAAGCCGGTTTTTTTGGCAACATCACTGATGTTCATGCTCTTCTCCGTATAGAGGGTGACCGATCGCCCTAGTATAACCTGGATAGATTGCTTAATTGATCGACGATTAATTAATGCCATCAAAAGCACAAAATTCACATGTCCTCTGAAGGGGACCCAAAATGGGTTGATGCTTTGAAATGCCTCTGTCGTAGAGTCGGTACGGGAGAGTTAACGAGAGACGGTTTTAGGTGTCATTACTGGTGTTATCTTGTTCTTATACACTGTATCAGCTGGAATATCAGTCAGTACCAGTGAGTGCGCCCCGATTGTCACGTTATCGCCAATCGTGACTTTCCCGCCAAGAATGGTTGCATTACACCCAATATCCACATGATTACCAATGATAATCATTGCGTCAGCGCTATCGGTACGCAGGCCGATCGTAATACCTTGCTTGATGTCAGCGTACTCGCCAATGACACAGTTATCCGTGATGACAATGCCATTCAAATGAGCAATATTCAGGCCCTTACCGATTTTGCACGATAAAGAAATATCAACCGGGTGATGCTGCTTCAGGCGATGCTCAATTCGACGGGCTATGCGTTTTTTAAATCGACTCTCCTGCCCATACAACCAGGACGCAATTCGCCACCAGAACAGGAAGTACTTCTTATGATTACGCCGGGTGCGGAACAGGGCCTTGCGCCATGAGAAAGCCTTATCGCGACCAATCACCTCAAGGCGAATGCATTCTTTAAGTTCAGAGTATGAGTTCACGTTTCGTCGTTCTGATATAAAAAAAAGAATTCTAAATTAATACCCTGCAGAGACAACTTTTTTATCACAAACAGAATGCTTGACCTTCCCCTTGCGGGAAGGTTTAACCTTAATAACAGTCAAATGACGATGATGCCGTCCACTTCCGGACAGCGCATAGAGAAGGAGTTTTTATGTCCACTACTATCGACCTGACGCTTGATGGCCTCTCCTGCGGCCACTGCGTTAAACGTGTTAAAGAGAGCCTGGAAAAACGTCCTGATGTGGAACAGGCTGATGTCACCATTACTGAGGCCCACGTTACCGGTAGCGCCAGCGCGGAAGCGCTGATCGAAACCATCATTGAAGCGGGTTATGGTGCAGAGTTAAGCCACCCAAAGGCTAAACCGCTGGCGGAAGCAGTAACCCCGTCGGAAGCACTGACAGCGGTCACCCCTGAGCTTCCGGCAGCCCAGGATCTGGATGACAGCCAGCAGTTGCTGATCAACGGAATGAGCTGCGCCAGCTGCGTCTCTCGCGTGCAAAAAGCCCTTCAGGCGGTACCGGGCGTCGCACAGGCACGGGTAAACCTTGCGGAGCGCACTGCGCTGGTGATGGGCAGCGCCTCCGCCGCTGATTTAGTCCACGCCGTAGAGAGAGCAGGCTACGGCGCGGAAGCGATTGAAGATGATCTGAAACGTCGTGAGCGCCAGCAGGAAACCGCGCTCGCCACCATGAAGCGCTTCCGCTGGCAGGCGATTGTCGCGCTGTTGGTCGGTATCCCGGTTATGGTCTGGGGAATGATCGGCGACAACATGATGGTGACCGACGCCAACCGCTCGCTGTGGCTTGTCATCGGCCTGGTGACGCTGGCCGTAATGGTCTTCGCCGGTGGCCACTTCTACAGCAGCGCATGGAAAAGCCTGAAAAACGGCACCGCGACGATGGATACGCTGGTGGCGCTGGGTACTGGCGTTGCGTGGCTCTACTCGATGAGCGTCAACCTGTGGCCGCAGTGGTTCCCGATGGAAGCGCGTCATCTCTATTATGAAGCCAGCGCGATGATCATCGGTCTGATTAACCTCGGCCATATGCTGGAAGCACGCGCCCGTCAGCGTTCATCTAAAGCGCTGGAGAAACTGCTTGATTTGACGCCACCGTCTGCCCGCGTGGTGACAGAAAACGGCGAAAAAACCGTGCCGCTGGCCGAGGTTCTGCCGGGTATGACGCTGCGCCTGACGACCGGCGACCGCGTGCCGGTCGATGGCGAAATCACCCAGGGCGAAGCCTGGTTTGACGAAGCGATGCTCACCGGTGAACCGGTGCCGCAGGAAAAAAGCAATGGCGATGCTATTCACGCCGGGACGGTGGTACAGGACGGTTCTGTTTTGTTCCGTGCCAGTGCGGTAGGTAGCCATACGACGCTCTCACGTATTATTAAAATGGTGCGTCAGGCGCAAAGCAGTAAACCTGAAATCGGCCAACTGGCGGATAAAATCTCGGCGGTGTTCGTGCCTGCCGTGGTCGCCATCGCGCTGTTCAGCGCCGCCATCTGGTATTTCTTTGGCCCGGCGCCGCAGATTGTCTATACCCTGGTGATCGCTACCACCGTACTGATTATCGCCTGCCCCTGTGCCCTCGGCCTGGCTACACCGATGTCGATTATTTCTGGCGTGGGTCGTGCCGCGGAGTACGGCGTGCTGGTGCGTGATGCCGACGCGCTGCAACGTGCAAGCGAACTGACCACGCTGGTGTTTGATAAAACCGGCACGCTGACGGAGGGTAAGCCACAGGTTGTGGCAGTGAAGACCTTCTCAGGTGTAGAAGAAGCGCAGGCGCTACGTCTTGCCGCCGCGCTGGAGCAAGGTTCAAGCCACCCATTAGCGCGAGCGATTCTGGAAAAAGCGGGCGATGCTACGTTGCCGCAGGTCAACGCCTTCCGCACCCTGCGCGGGCTGGGCGTCAGCGGTGAGGCAGAGGGTAGAACGCTGCTGCTGGGTAACCAGGCGCTGCTCAACGAACAGAATATCTCAACCGCGGAACTGGAAAACGAAATCAATGCGCAGGCTTCACGGGGCGCCACGCCGGTGCTACTGGCAGTCGACGGTAAAGCCGCTGCGTTGTTCGCCATCCGTGACCCATTGCGTGCTGACAGCGTGGCGGCGCTGGAGCGCCTGCATCGTGAAGGCTATCGTCTGGTGATGTTGACCGGCGATAACCCAACCACCGCCAATGCCATCGCCAAAGAAGCGGGTATTGATGAAGTGATCGCAGGCGTACTGCCGGATGGCAAAGCCGAAGCCATTAAAAATCTGCAACGTCAGGGGCAAAAAGTGGCGATGGTCGGCGACGGCATCAATGATGCGCCGGCGCTGGCGCAGGCTGAAGTCGGTATCGCCATGGGTGGCGGCAGTGATGTGGCGATTGAAACGGCGGCCATCACCCTGATGCGTCACAGCCTGATGGGCGTCGCGGATGCGCTGGCGATTTCCCGCGCCACGCTGCGCAATATGAAGCAGAACCTGCTGGGTGCGTTTATTTACAACTCGCTGGGTATCCCTATCGCCGCCGGTATTCTCTGGCCGATAACGGGTACGTTACTCAACCCGGTGGTTGCTGGTGCGGCAATGGCGCTCTCTTCCATCACGGTTGTGAGCAACGCGAATAGATTGCTGCGGTTTAAACCGAAGGCATGATCCCTGCTCCCTCCTGATGCCGTTTCAGGAGGGAGATTTGCACCTTTACGACGGGCGCGCTAGCATGAACCTTTCTCAAAGGGAGCGCGTATGGGTCTGTTAAATCAACTAAAACGCTTGTGGCACGCGCTGCGAGGCGCCCCTTATAGCTGGCCCGCCATCGATATCTCCCTGCCCGGCGGTCGTGAGCTTCACCTGGTCGGCAGCATTCATATGGGTACGCGCGATATGTCGCCGCTGCCGCCGAAGCTGGTCAAGAAGCTACAGCAGGCCGATGCGCTGATCGTTGAGGCCGATATTTCCGGTAATGAAGCGCCTTTCGACAATCTTCCACTTTGTGCTCCCCTTGCCGAACGCCTGACGGCGACGCAGCTTGCCGCGCTGGAAAAACTGGCCGATGAGCAAGGCTTACCGCTTGCGCGTTTCGATACCCAGCCACTGTGGCAAATTGCGATGGTAATGCAGGCGACACAGGCGCAAAAGCTGGGTCTGCGCCCGGATTACGGGATTGATTATCAACTCCTGCAGGCAGCGCGGCAGGCTTCCCTTCCTGTTCAGGAGCTGGAAGGCGCATCAAGTCAGATTGAACTGTTGTTGCAACTGCCGGATGACGGGCTGGCGCTGCTGGAAGACACCCTCACTCACTGGCATACCAACGCGCGATTATTGCAGGTCATGATTGGCTGGTGGCTGGAACAGCCGCCGACCGACAGAAACTCCCCGCTGCCGAATACCTTTAGCCAGTCGCTGTATGATGTGTTGATGGTGCAGCGTAATCAGGCGTGGCGCGATACGCTGCTGGCGCTGCCGCCGGGCCGCTATGTGGTGGCAGTTGGCGCGCTGCATCTGTATGGCGAAGGCAACCTGCCGCAGATGTTGAAATAAAAAAATGGCCAATATCTCTATTGGCCCGTCAAAGAGGAATTTCATCATTATTATTATCCCGAAGTTCGCACTCCGGATCCTTTGATTGTCGCTCAAAGTCATCATCACTTCCATTACTATTGCGCAAGATAATACTATTTTTTAGCCAGCCCAGAGGCGTATGCTTAGGGCATGTCTGTTCAGTAGTAAGAAAGGATGATTATGACTCCCGCCGTTAAGTTACTCGAAAAAAACAAAATTTCTTTTCAGACTCACGCCTACGATCACGATCCGAGCGAAACCAACTTTGGTGACGAAGTGGTGCGCAAACTGGGTCTGAATGCGGACCAGGTCTACAAAACGTTACTGGTCGCCGTAAATGGCGATATGAAACATCTGGCCGTGGCGGTAACGCCGGTGGCCGGGCAGCTTGATTTGAAAAAAGTCGCGAAGGCGCTGGGCGCGAAGAAAGTCGATATGGCCGACCCGATGGTGGCGCAGCGTACAACCGGGTATCTGGTTGGCGGTATCAGCCCGCTGGGGCAGAAAAAACGCCTGCCGACGGTAATTGACGCACCCGCACAGGATTTTGCCACTATCTATGTTTCAGGCGGCAAGCGCGGTCTGGATATTGAACTCGCCGCGAGCGATCTGGCGAAGATCCTTGATGCAAAATTCGCGGATATTGCGCGCAGGGATTGAGTGCTACTCTTCCCCCTCACCCCGGCCCTCTCCCGCAGGGAGAGGGAGAGAACCGAGTTCGTATTTGCATTGAGCACAATCCGTCCCCTCTCCCTGCGGGAGAGGGTTAGGGTGAGGGCCCCTATTCCCAGCTCACTTCCCCTTTCGGTTCGTAAGCATTCACATCGATTGGTGAGTTCTGCTCGATAAACTGCTTCAGCACTTCCGCATCAATAAACCCGGTGTTCACATAGCCCGGTAATTTATCAATCTGCGGATAACCATCGCCGCCGCTGGCATTGAAACTGAGCGTCGCCAGTCGGTAGTTTTTCGCAGGGTCAATCGGTTCGCCTTTGATTTTAAGGTCTGTCAGCTTGCCGTCTTTTGCCACAAAACTGACGTTGGCAAACTGCGGATAGGCGCCGGAATCGGGCTTTTTCTGCGCCACGGCGGTGAGGTAATCCGTCACCTCTTTGCCGGTCATATCGGCATAGACCACCACGTTGCCAAACGGTTGAACTTTCAGCACGCTTTTATAGGTGATATCTCCTGCCTCGATAGAATCACGAATACCGCCGCCGCTCATCACCGCGAAATCAGCGCCGGTACGCGCCATTTGCGCCGCGAGAATCACGCGCGCCAGGTTGGTCTGCACAAAACGGACTTTACTGCGGTCGCCTTCCAGATGACCATTCACCGTACCAATTTTGACGCCGAGCTGCGCTTTGCCTTTATTCTGGAACGGGCTCAGCAGCGAGAGCATCTGCGCGCTTTCCGGAATTTGTGGCGTGTAAAGTACGCGCTCACTTTGCCCGTTATCGTAAGTCACTTTCTTCTTCAGATTCACCGGAATGAGCTGATAATGCACCAGCTTGAGCTCGCCATTGCGGAACTCAAAATCAGCACGCCCAACGTATTTACCCCACTCATGGGCCTGCACAATCCAGATGCCGTTCTGTTTATCCGGCGCACATGGCGTACCCGGCACATAGTCGACCTGCTTTTTATTCTCCGACGCCATGCAAACCGGATCTTGTGAGTGACCACCCACAATCATCGCCAGCGCCCCGGCAGGCAGGCTGCGCGCCATCTCGACATCGCCCGGCGCGTTAGAACCGTGATTACCGTTGTCGTAGTGGCCCATATGCGTGGCGGCGATAATAAAATCAGGTTTTTCATTCATCTGAAGTTCCTGAATCACCAGCTTCGCTTCGTCGGCAGGCTTACGGAACTCAATATCCGTAAAGTTTTCCGGGTTGCCGATACGGGCAGTATCGTCGGTCGTCAGGCCAAGCACGGCGATTTTGAGATCCTGGCGCTTAAATATTGCCCACGGTTTAAACAGACGTTCGCCGGTGCTCTTTTGATAAATGTTGGCCGACAGGAACGGGAACTTCGCCCACTTTTCCTGCTGGCGCAGCACGCTCATCGGGTTATCAAACTCATGGTTACCGACCGCCATCGCGTCATAACCCACCAGATTCATGCCACGAAAATCGGGCTCTGCGTCCTGTAAATCCGACTCCGGCACGCCAGTATTAATATCGCCGCCGGAGAGCAAAAGCACGCTTCCCCCTTCCGCGGCGACTTCTTTGCGAATGCCGTCCACCAGCGTTTTTTGCGCGGCTAAACCGTACTCGCCATATTCGCTGCGCCAAAAGTGACCGTGATGATCGTTAGTATGTAATATTGTGATTTTATAGGTTTTATCTTTTTCCCAGGCCTGAACGCCTGTGCTTGCCAAAGACAGCGCGGCCAGCATTGCCAGCGCTATGCCCCGTCGAACAAATTTCATGATCCACTCCCTGATTGAATGACAAGTGCCGAAATTACAACGCTCTGAAAGAATAGTCGAATTTCATTTTAGAAATGAGACTTCCTTCATACGTCGCAGACAGGTATCTTAGGCTGATAACTATTACAACATCGATTATCTCCAACATCGCACCATCAAATATAAGTGGAATCTATGGCAATCAGTGAAACCAGCCCTGGGCTGTCCGGCTCCTCTGCGCCCCAGCAACAGGCACGCACGTCGTTTAAAATTCTCGGGGCCATCAGCCTCTCTCACCTGCTTAATGACATGATTCAGTCGTTAATTCTGGCTATCTACCCGCTGCTACAGGCTGACTTCTCACTCAGTTTCGTACAGATCGGGATGATTACCCTCACCTTCCAGCTCGCCTCCTCGCTGCTTCAACCGGTGGTCGGCTATGTGACCGATAAGCGTCCGATGCCGTGGTCGCTGCCTATCGGCATGTGCTTTACCCTAAGCGGCCTGATTCTGCTGGCACTGGCAGGCAGTTTCTATACCGTTCTGCTGGCCGCCGCGCTGGTCGGTACCGGGTCGTCGGTGTTCCACCCGGAATCTTCACGTGTGGGACGTATGGCGTCCGGTGGGCGTCATGGCCTGGCGCAGTCAATTTTCCAGGTCGGTGGCAACTTTGGTAGCTCTTTAGGGCCACTGCTGGCGGCGGTGATCATTGCCCCGTACGGTAAAGGCAACGTCGCCTGGTTCGTGCTGGCAGCGCTGCTGGCCATTGTTGTGCTTGCGCAAATCAGCCGCTGGTATGCCGCACAGCACCGCATTAATAAAGGTAAACCTAAAGCCACAATTATTAATCCGCTGCCGCGCAACAAGGTGATTCTGGCCGTTTGCGTACTTCTGATGCTGATTTTTTCAAAATACTTCTACATGGCGAGCATCAGCAGTTATTACACCTTTTATTTGATGCATAAGTTTGGCTTATCCATCCAAAATGCGCAGATACACCTCTTTGCTTTCCTGTTTGCGGTAGCGGCGGGAACCGTGATTGGCGGGCCTGTAGGCGATAAGATTGGGCGTAAATATGTTATTTGGGGCTCTATCCTCGGCGTTGCACCGTTTACCCTTGTTTTACCCTATGCATCGCTGGAATGGACCGGGATTTTAACGGTGATCATTGGATTTATCCTCGCATCCGCATTTTCGGCGATTCTGGTATATGCTCAGGAGCTTCTACCTGGCCGAATTGGCATGGTTTCCGGTTTATTCTTCGGTTTCGCCTTTGGCATGGGCGGCTTAGGTGCTGCGGTACTGGGGCTGGTTGCTGACCATACCAGCATCGAACTGGTCTATAAAATCTGTGCTTTCCTGCCGCTTCTGGGGATGTTGACCATATTCCTGCCTGATAACCGACAAAAACAGTAATTTTCACGCAGCCAAAGTCAAACTTTGGCTGCACAGTTCCCCAGCCATTGCGGCATTCCCCCTGCCATTCATCAGCCAATCCCACTTTTGGGGTTATTCCGATCATTAATTCCTTTTTTTATCAAAATTCAACATTTATTCATAAACATGATGACCCATTTTGTCATAAACTATTACAAGGTTTTTTGGTTTTCCGGATGATGTCACGCATCTGAGCCAAAAATGGAACAACGCACCAACACGAAAGGAGACGGAATGCATCACGCCACACCGCTTATCACCACCATTGTTGGTGGTCTTGTTCTCGCATTTTTCCTTGGCATGATTGCCAACAGATTACGCATATCTCCTTTAGTCGGTTATTTATTAGCAGGCGTCCTGGCCGGACCATTCACGCCGGGTTTTGTCGCCGATACGCAACTGGCACCTGAACTGGCAGAACTGGGCGTGATTCTGCTGATGTTCGGCGTCGGACTGCACTTCTCATTGAAAGATTTGATGGCGGTAAAAGCCATCGCCATTCCCGGTGCAATTTTACAGATAGCAGTAGCAACACTACTGGGTATGGCGCTTTCATCGTTGCTCGGCTGGTCGTTGATGACCGGTATCGTGTTCGGCCTGTGTCTTTCTACCGCCAGTACCGTGGTGCTGCTGCGCGCGCTGGAAGAACGGCAACTCATTGATAGCCAGCGTGGGCAAATCGCCATCGGCTGGTTGATTGTTGAAGACCTGGTGATGGTGTTAACGCTGGTTCTGCTTCCTGCCGTCGCAGGCATGATGGAGAAAGGCAACGTTGGCCTGGCTTCGCTGGCGCTGGATATGTCGATAACCATCGGCAAAGTGGTCGCCTTTATTGCCATTATGATGCTGGTAGGCCGTCGCCTGGTGCCGTGGATCCTCTCCCGCAGCGCCGCTACCGGTTCTCGTGAGCTCTTTACCCTTTCTGTACTCGCGCTGGCGCTGGGTATCGCCTTCGGTGCGGTTGAGCTGTTTGATGTCTCCTTCGCACTCGGCGCATTCTTCGCCGGGATGGTGCTGAACGAGTCTGAATTGAGCCACCGCGCGGCCCACGATACGCTGCCACTGCGCGACGCATTCGCTGTGTTGTTCTTCGTCTCTGTCGGTATGCTGTTTGACCCGATGATTCTGATTGAACAACCGCTGGCAGTTCTGGGTACGCTTGCCATTATCGTCTTCGGTAAGTCGTTAGCAGCGTTCTTCCTGGTGCGTATGTTCGGACACTCACAGCGCACCGCGTTAACCATCGCCACCAGCCTGGCGCAGATTGGTGAATTCGCCTTCATCCTGGCAGGGCTCGGCATGGCGCTGGATCTCCTTCCGCAGGCCGGGCAGAACCTGGTACTGGCAGGGGCGATCCTGTCGATTATGCTCAACCCGATTCTCTTTACGCTGCTGGAAAAATATCTCGAGAAAACCGAGACGCTTGAAGAGCAAACGCTTGAAGAAGCCATTGAAGACGAGAAGCAGATCCCGGTGGATATCTGTAATCATGCGTTGCTGGTCGGCTATGGGCGCGTCGGTAGCCTGCTCGGCGAGAAACTGATGGCCCAGGGCATTCCGCTGGTGGTGATTGAAACCTCACGTACGCGCGTTGATGAACTGCGCGAACGTGGTATTCGCGCGGTGCTGGGCAACGCCGCAAACGAGGAAATCATGAACCTGGCGCATCTGGACTGCGCGCGCTGGCTGCTGCTGACCATTCCGAACGGCTACGAAGCCGGTGAGATTGTCGCTACCGCGCGCGAGAAATGCCCGGGGATTGAGATTATCGCCCGCGCGCATTATGACGATGAAGTGGCGTATATCAGTGAGCGCGGCGCTAATCAGGTGGTGATGGGCGAGCGTGAGATTGCGAAAACCATGCTGGGCTTGTTGGAGAAACCGCCGCTTGAAGAGGCGGTGACAGGCTAAAACTGGAGTGCCGGATGGCGGCTGCGCCTTATCCGGCCTACAAACTCACATAAGCGTTCCAGGCCCGGTAAGCGAACCGCCACCAGGCAACACACGACGTTATCGTTCCCAATACGCCTCTTCGAGGCTATCTTCCCTTTCCGGCAGGCCGCGCGTCAGGCGCGGTGAATGCTGGTTCAGCACCTGATAACTCACCCGGTTGGCATATTTACACACCTGGGCCAGCGACGAATAGGTCAGCCAGTGATGCTGGTGTTTACTGGAATTCGGCACGTTATTACGATGATAGTTATTGGCGGTGATATCGTGCAGCAGCGCCGCCAGTGCGCCGTCTCCCGCGCCGTTGGTATTCATGATCTTTTCAGGGCCGCCCATGTATGGCGCGATGTGCGAGTACACTCGTAGCGGGTCCTGGCAATCTTTAAAACGCACCGCACGGCTGAATTCATACTGGTTGAATTCAGCAATAGCCCCCGGCAACAGCGGATGCTGGGTTTTCCGTTTTGCCTCGTTTTCAGTAAAGCCCGCCATGTAAAGCCCCACCGGCCCGGCGGTACAGAGCACCAGATCTACCCAATCCAGCGCTTTATCCGACGCCAGCAGCGGGTCATCCAACCCGGTTAGCGCCAGCCCCTCTTCTTCATTCATTGCCAGAATCGAGACATGCTCTTTGAGAAATTCCTGCCACCACTGCGGGTTATCGGCAATCACATACTTAGTGCCCAGCGTCAGGACGACCGGAACGTTATATTTCTTCGCGTAGGCAATCGCCTGCATGGTGGCGTCTTTCATCGGCTCACCAGGCTTGCAGCGCACCAGGTAAGACGTCAGCACCAGCGCAGAGGCCCCGGCAATGACAGCTTCCGGGATGCTTTCCGGGCGCAGCTGATTCATGTGGCCAGGGCTAATTGCGAAGGTGCGTTCGCCGGATTCGCTAATCAGCGTAAAGCAGCGGCCAATTGGGCCATCGACACCCTGTAAATAGTTAAGATCGGTACGGCTGGAGGTATTGCAAAGATAGCGGTACGCGTAACCACCAATTTCTACATTGCGGCACATCACGCCGAGCAGTACCGAGCGGTCGTCCGCCAGCACCGAATAGTTGTGCATCGTATTGCCGATGGTTCCCCCGGCAAACTGATGGGTGATGAGGTTATTCTGCACCAGCTCCTGATACAGCGCTTCCGCCACATCATCTTCAATCACCAGCGAATGCCCGGCGCTCAGGCCGTAGCGCTGGATAAACGCGTCATCGACTTTGGCTTCGATATCCACCAGGGTTTGGTCGATACCGACCACCCAGGAGACGCCATTTTCGCTTTCCGGCTGAATTTGTTTTAACAGCGGATCGCGGGCGTTAACGGGAAAATAGTGTTTTGATTTACGTTTACCGGGAAATTTCATGATTCTGTTTACTGGTGGATAGCCGAGCGGGAAATGGTAGCACATTCCACCAGCCGCATGCGACGAACGTCGTGCGGGTCAGCGTTCAATATCGGCCTGCGGGATCGCAGTTTCCCGCGTTGGGAACTCTACAATAGCGCGAGAATACTAAGGAGCGCGTGATGAAAGCGGAAAATAAGATCCCCGTACTGGAGAAAATCTCAGAAGAAATGCAGCAGGTCATGCAATTTGAGCGGCCCGACCTGCCGCCCTGGCCCGCCGATGCAACGCTTGAAATTCAGCGCGATTACTACACGCGCGAACGACAATTCTGGAACGAGGGCGCGCCCGAGATGGCCACCGTCGAATGTGTGGTTCCCACGCCGTTCAGCACCGTAGCCACGCGGATTTACTCACCGCAGCCAGAAAGCCCGGCGACACTGTTTTATCTGCACGGCGGCGGCTTTATTCTCGGCAATCTCGACACGCACGACCGCATCATGCGTCTGCTGGCGAAATATACTGGCTGTACGGTAATTGGTATCGACTATACCTTATCGCCGGAAGCCCGGTTCCCGCAGGCGATTGAAGAGACGGTCGCTGTCTGCCAGTTTTTTCAGCGCCGTGACACGGCGTATCACATCAATATGGAAAACATCGGATTCGCGGGCGATTCTGCAGGTGCAATGCTGGCGCTCGCCAGCGCCCTCTGGCTACGCGATCACCCTATTCATTGTGGAAAGGTCATTAGCACGCTGTTGTGGTACGGGCTCTACGGTTTACAGGATTCGGTAAGCCGTCGGCTAATGGGTGGAAGCTGGGATGGGTTAACACGCGAGGATCTGGCGACCTATGAAAACGCTTATCTGCGGGATGAGCGGGACAAAGAATCGCCGTGGTACTGCCTGTTCAATAACGATCTCACCCATGACGTGCCGCCCTGCTTTATCGCCGGGGCGGAATACGATCCGCTGATTGACGACAGCCGTCTGCTGCATCAAACGCTACAAGCGCATCAGCAGACCAGCCGTTATGTCATGTATCCCGGCGTGCTGCATGCGTTCTTACACTATTCGCGGATGATGAAAACCGCCGACCAGGCGTTGCGGGACGGCGCAGCTTTCTTTGTCGAACAACTGCATGCTCGCTAGCAGTGCGGCGTAACCAGCGCCTGCATCATATCAATATGTTCCGGTGTATCGTTCAGCGCCGGAATATATTCATATTTCACCCCTCCGGCTTCAAGGAATACTTCCCGGTTTTGCACCGCAATCTCTTCCAGCGTCTCCAGACAATCGGCGGAGAAGCCCGGGCACATCACCTGAATGTGTTTCACGCCCTTCTCACCCAGCATTTTCAGCGTTTCATCCGTATAGGGCGTCAGCCACGGTTCACGGCCAAAACGCGACTGGAAGGTCATCATCACTTTATCCGGGTCGATTTCCAGCGCGGAAACCAGCGCGCGCGTGGTATCGCGACAGCGCTGCGGGTAATCATCACCTTCATTGGCGTAGCGCTGCGGAATACCGTGATAGGACAGCATCAACAAATCCGGTTCGCCGTGGCGCGCAAAAGAGGCCTTCACCGTGCCTGCCAGCGCGTTGATATAGTCATGATCGGTCGCGTAATCGCGAATAAACGTGATGCCCGGAATGGCGCGGGTTTTACCCAGAATACGCGCCAGTTCATCCCACACGGCGGCGACCGTCGAGCAGGAGTATTGTGGATACAGCGGCAGGACCACGATATGGTCCACATCCTGCGCCAGCAAATCATTAACGGCGCTTTCCAGCGACGGCGTGCCATAGCTCATGCCCAGCGCAACAGGCATTTCTGGCAGACGTTCAGCCAGCGCTTTTTGCTGTCTGCGGCTATACACCATCAGCGGCGAGCCCTCTTCCATCCACACGGATTGATAGAGTTTGGCCACGCGCGGTGAGCGGATAGGCAGGATCACACCGCGTAACAGCGGCCACCATAACAGGCGGGAGGTGTCGACAACGCGTCGGTCGCTGAGGAATTGCCGAAGATAGCGTTTAACCGCATCGGCGGTTGGCGCATCGGGAGTACCGAGGTTTACCAGCAGAATTCCTGTCTTTTTATAACGCATTACCGCCTCTCATTGATTCAAATCGTTGATAATTGTAGCGGAAAAGCGGAGAAGAAAAACTAATTGCTGTAAGAGGTGGTGCGGATAGTTGCCTGATGGCGCTGCGCTTATCAGGCCTACGGGAAAGCGCGGATGAATTTGCCTGATGGCGCTGCGCTTATCAGGCCTACAAAAAACTGTAGGCCGGATAAGGTACGTGCACCGCCATCCGGCAAAACGGCCTTAGCCGAGGATTTTTTCCAGTTCTGCGCGAACGGCAGCAACGGCCTGGGTACCGTCAACTTTCGCGTATTTGGTGTTACCCGCCTGCGCTTCTTTAGAGTAGTAGCCAATCAGCGGCGCAGTCATCTGATGATATTCCACCAGACGTTTACGCACGGTTTCTTCCTGATCGTCTTTACGGGTGGTCAGTTCTTCGCCGGTCACATCATCTTTACCTTCCACTTTCGGCGGATTGAATTTGATGTGATAAACACGGCCAGATGCCGCGTGAACGCGACGGCCAACAATACGGTCAACAATCAGCTCGTCCGGCACATCGAATTCCAGAACGTAATCAACGTTGATGCCCGCTTCTTTCATGGCGTCTGCCTGCGGAATAGTGCGCGGGAAGCCGTCCAGCAGGAAACCGTTACGGCAATCTTCCTGGGAGATGCGTTCTTTAACCAGCGCGATAACCAGTTCGTCGGTAACCAGCTTGCCAGCATCCATGATGTCTTTGGCTTGTTTACCCAGTTCAGAACCGGACTTCACGGCTGCACGCAGCATATCGCCGGTGGAGATTTGCGGAATACCGTACTTCTCCATGATGAACTGAGCCTGAGTTCCTTTACCCGCGCCCGGAGCGCCAAGCAGAATGATACGCATTGCGAAAATCCCCTCAAAGGTTGTCTAAATTTTTCAAAAGCGCTAAACGATACCACCAACGCGCCATTGGCTCAAGGAAGCGGGGTAAGGCTGAAACGGTTAATGGGGGGAAAACTGCGGTTTGATGCCCTCACCCCGGCCCTCTCCCACAGGGAGAGGGAGAAAACCGGCACTGAATGCACCATGGGCACAATCGGTCCCCTCTCCCTGCGGGAGAGGGTTAGGGTGAGGGGTTAAAGGTTTACGACACCAGCAACTGGTTCATACGGCGGATAAACTGGTTCGGATCTTCCAGCGTCCCACGCTCGGCGAACAATGCCTGATCGAGCAGCAGTTCAACCCACTCTTTAAACTGGGCTTCATCCTGGGTGTCCGCTGTGCGTTTCACCAGTACGTGGTCCGGGTTCAGTTCAAAGATGTATTTCACGTCCGGCACAGCCTGGCCCGCGGCAGCGAACAGTTTCGCCATCTGGGTACTCATTTCATCTGCGTCGGTGGTGACAATTGCCGGGGTATCGGTCAGACGATGCGTCAGACGTACCTCTTTCACGCGGTCGCCCAGCAGGGTTTTCACGCGCTCGACGAACGGCGTCAGCGCTTTTTCCGCTTCTTTCGCGCTTTCGTCCACTTCATCCGCCAGCTTGTCGATGGATTCATCGGCTTTGGCCACGGACTGGAACGGTTTACCGTCGAACTCGGTCAGGTAGTTCATCATCCACTCATCGATGCGGTCAGAAAGCAGCAGAACTTCGATACCTTTCTTACGCAGCAGTTCCAGGTGCGGGCTGCTTTTCGCCGCCGCGTAGCTGTCTGCAGTGATGTAGTAAATCTTTTCCTGCCCTTCTTTCATGCGGGAAACGTAGTCTGCCAGCGAAACGGTCTGCTCGGAAGAGTCTGTATGCGTAGAGGCAAAACGCAACAGTTTAGCAATCGCGTCCTGATTCGTACTGTCTTCCGCCGGGCCCTCTTTCAGCACCAGGCCAAACTGTTTCCAGAAGGTCTGATATTTTTCCGCGTCGTCTTTCGCCAGTTTATCCAGCATTTGCAGGACGCGTTTGGTCAGCGCACCGCGCAGGCTGCGGGTGACCGCACTGTCCTGAAGGATTTCACGGGACACGTTCAGCGGCAGATCGTTGGAATCTATCAGGCCACGCACAAAACGCAGGTAGTTCGGCATGAATTGCTCGGCGTCATCCATGATAAACACACGTTGTACGTACAGCTTCAGGCCATGTTTATGGTCGCGATTCCACATATCCCACGGTGCCTGAGACGGGATGTACAGCAGGCTGGTGTACTCCTGCTTCCCTTCGACACGGTTATGGCTCCAGGTCAGCGGGTCAGTGAAGTCATGGGCGATATGTTTGTAGAACTCGGTGTATTCTTCGTCTTTAATTTCAGACTTATTACGCGTCCACAGCGCCTGTGCTTTGTTGATTTTTTCCCAGGAGATAACGGTTTCGCCGTCTTTTTCTTCCCGTTTTTCAATCTCAACCGGCAGTGCGATATGGTCGGAGTATTTGCTGATGACAGAGCGCACGCGCCAGTCATCAAGGAATTCATCTTCGCCTTCGCGCAGATGCAGAGTAATTTCGGTGCCGCGATCGGCTTTGGTGATGTCGGCAACGGTGTAATCTCCTTCACCTTCTGATTCCCAGAACACACCGTTTTCTGCCGCGTCGCCCGCCGCGCGGGTGCGTACAGTCACTTTATCGGCAACAATAAACGCCGAGTAGAAGCCCACGCCAAACTGACCAATCAGTTGGCTGTCTTTCGCCTGGTCAGAGCCCATCGATTCGAGGAACGCTTTGGTTCCGGATTTGGCGATAGTCCCCAGATGGTCAATAACGTCATCACGGTTCATACCAATACCGTTATCGGCAATGGTCAACGTACGCTTATCTTTATCGAAGGAAACACGCACGCGCAGCTCGCCGTCACCTTCGTACAGGTCCGGGTTGGAGAGCGCACGGAAACGCAGCTTGTCTGCCGCATCCGAGGCGTTAGAGATAAGCTCACGCAGGAAAATTTCTTTATTGGAATACAGGGAATGGATCATCAGGTGCAGAAGCTGTTTCACTTCAGACTGAAAACCACGAGTTTCTTGTCCTTTCATGTCGAAAATACCTCAATGCCAATTACAAGGTAAAAAATGCGTTGAGAGGGAAATGGGGATAGCGGGGGAAAATTTCAAGCGAGAGCAGAAAATCCTGCTCTCGTTTGATTAAAAACGAATCTTATGGCGACCCGCGAGCGAGTGCGACAGCGTGGTGCCATCGACCATCTCCAGCTCACCACCGACGGGCACGCCGTGGGCGATGCGGCTGGCTTCCACACCGTGCTGAGCGCAAATCTCAGCGATGTAGTTAGCGGTCGCCTCCCCTTCCACCGTCGGGTTGGTGGCGAGGATAACTTCACTGAGCGATTCCGTTTCCAGACGCTGCTCCAGGCGATCGAGGCCAATATCATCGGGCCCAATGCCGTCGAGCGGAGACAGGTGACCCATCAATACGAAGTAGCGGCCAGAATACTGCCCGGTTTGCTCAATAGCGTAGATGTCCGCAGGACTCTCCACCACACAAATTTGGCCGTTTTCCTGGCGACGCGGGTTCGAACAGATGTTGCACACTTCCTGCTCGGTGAAGGTGCGGCAATCGGCACAGTGGCCGATTTCCGACATGGCGCGGGTCAGTGACTGCGCCAGACGCATTCCGCCGCTGCGGTCGCGCTGCAGCAGCGTAAACGCCATACGCTGAGCCGACTTAGGGCCAACGCCCGGCAGGCAGCGCAGTGCTTCCATTAGCTGAGTTAACAGCGGGCTGGTTTGCATCAGAACGGCAGCTTCATACCCGGCGGCAGTTGCATACCGGAGGACACGGAGGCCATTTTCTCTTTCTGGGTTTCATCAATGCGACGCGCCGCATCGTTGAATGCCGCAGCAACCAGATCTTCCAGCATGTCTTTGTCATCTTCCAACAGGCTTGGATCGATTTCCACGCGACGGCAGTTGTGCGCGCCGTTGATGGTCACTTTTACCAGACCTGCGCCGGATTCACCGGTCACTTCCAGTTTCGCGATTTCTTCCTGCATCTGCTGCATTTTTTCTTGCATCTGCTGGGCCTGTTTCATCAGGTTACCCAGACCGCCTTTACCAAACATAGGCTTCTCTCTTTCATTCAAGGGTGACGACCATAAGCCAGGCTCACGATCAAATGGGGCGGATACTCTCTTCGTCCAGGTCCGCATCGAAGAATCGACGCAGAGTCTGAATGTTGTTATCCGCGATTATCGCCTCACGCGCTTGCGCGAGTTTCTCTTCATAAATGGCCTGACGCCACTCAAGCGGCGTTCGCTGGGTTGAATTATCATCTTCAATGATAGTCAATTCAACGGGTGCGCCGTTTAAAGTGCTCAGTGCCTCGGCCAGTTTTTGCTGCGCGCCCGGCGAGTTCAGATGCCGCTGGGTGGGTCGCAGATGCAGGCAAACCGTATTGCCGCTTTGCTCTTTCCACGCATTCAGCGCCACCTGCTCAACCAGCTTCGGCAGCGCCAGCTGGCTCACCTGCGCGGCCCATTCGTCGCGCTCGATGGCTTCAGCGGCCAGTTTTGCGGCCAGTTCCGGCGTTTTTTCATGCTCCAGCGCTTTCTTCAACGCTTTCGGCGTTGCAACCTCCACTTTGACCTCTTGGGCCACCATCGTGGATTTCCAGCGATAGGCTTCTTTTTTCGCCGGTGCTTTCTCGAGTGCCGACGGCGCAGGACGCGAAGAAACGCGTTCCGTTACCGAAGCCAGTCTTTCCAGCGCAGCGTTATTCACCGGCCGCGCGCGGGAAGCGGCTGCCGGTTCACTCTTTTTTAGTTTGGGCGCTCCTGCATTACCCTGCTGAAGCTGACGGCGAGCAGCCAACACCTGATTCGTCGATTCAGGTAGCGGTACATCCGGCCCGCGTGGCGCAGGCGCTGTCTGCGACTGAACCGGCGGTGGCGTCATCATCGCCGTCGCGGCCTGCGGCGCGAAGTTGTGCTGGGGCACTTCTGGCTCCGGCAGTGGCATACGCGGGTGGAAGGCCAGCGCGCGCAACAACGTCATTTCAATACCCATCCGGCGATCGGGCGCGTAAGGCAGTTCCTTGCGGCCAATCAGCAGGGTTTGATAGTAGAGCTGAACATCGGTTGGCGGTACGGTACGCGCTAAATCACGCATTCGTTGCTCGACCGTGGCCATATCGCTGCCCAGCGCGGACGGCGACAACTGAACCATCGCAATGCGATGCAGCAAGCTTTGCATTTCAACCAGCAGCGCTTCCCACTCGATACCGCGTTGTGCGGCCTCGTTGACCAGTGCCATCACACGTTCGCCATCGGCGGCGACCAGCGCTTCAATTAAAGAAAGCGCCTGGTCGTCATCGAGCGTGCCCAGCATGGTGCTGACCGACGCGGTGGTCAGTTGACCTTCCCCGCTGGCAATGGCTTGATCCGTCAGACTTAACGCATCACGCAGGCTGCCGTCTGCTGAACGGGCGAGCAGTTGTAGCGCGCGTGGCTCGAAAGCAATTTTCTCTTCACCGAGAATGTGCTCAAGCTGATGACGAATTTGTTCGACATCCAGCGCTTTGAGGTGGAATTGCAGGCAACGAGAAAGAATGGTGACCGGCAGCTTTTGCGGGTCGGTGGTTGCCAACAAGAATTTGACGTGCGCAGGCGGCTCTTCCAGCGTTTTTAACAGCGCGTTAAAGCTGTGGCGGGAAAGCATGTGCACTTCATCGATCAGATAGACTTTGAAACGCCCACGCGCCGGTGCGTACTGGACGTTATCAAGCAGGTCGCGCGTGTCTTCAACTTTAGTACGCGACGCGGCATCGATTTCGATTAAATCGACAAAACGCCCCTCTTCGATTTCACGGCAGTTATCGCAAACACCACAGGGCGTAGCGGTAACACCGGTTTCGCAGTTCAGCCCCTTCGCCAGCAAACGGGCGATAGAGGTTTTACCGACGCCACGGGTGCCGGAAAAGAGATAGGCGTGATGAATGCGCCCTAACGACAAGCCGTTCGCCAGTGCAGTCAGCACATGTTCCTGGCCGACGACGTCAGCGAAGGTTTGTGGTCGCCATTTTCGGGCTAAGACCTGATAACTCATTGGCTGGCTCTGAGACGTTGGAAGGTGGATTCACGAGGGGGGTAATGCTATCACAGCCCCGCCAATACGGCGAGGCTCAGTATCGGGATTTGCTTAGTGGCCCGGGAAGGAAACCAGGCTGTAGCTGGTGATACCCTGTTTTTCCAGGCGCTGCTCACCACCGAGGTCGAACAGGTTGATGATGAATGCTGCATCGGTGACTTCACCGCCCAGACGACGAATCAGTTTAACGGTCGCTTCAATGGTGCCACCGGTCGCCAGCAGATCGTCCACCACCAGCACTTTATCGCCGGGTTTAATGGCATCAACATGAATTTCCAGCTGATCGGTGCCGTACTCAAGCTCGTAGCTTTCAGCGATAGTTTCACGCGGCAGTTTACCCGGCTTACGTACCGGCACAAAACCTACACCCATCGCCAGGGCTACCGGTGCGCCAAACAGAAATCCACGCGCTTCGGTACCGACGACTTTAGTGATACCTGCATCTTTATAGCGATTCACCAGCAGTTCAATGCTGAGGGCGTAGGCTTTCGGATCTTCCAGTAAACTGGTGACATCACGGAAAAGAATGCCCGGCTTCGGATAGTCGTGAATGCTTTTAATGCTGTTCTTCAGAAATTCAAGCTGCTGTGCAGTAGCGGTCATAGGTTTGTGCCTGCTTAAAACGATGTTACTCGAGGCGTGCAAAAGGGGTCAAAGTTACATTTGATTAACTTTTGACCGGCGCGCCTGTGCTCGAAAACGGTCGAATTTACTGACTGCTGATAAGAATTGCAACACCATTAATGCGCTTTACGGCTTTTGTTGTTCCGCATCAATCACCGGGATTCGCCACATGAAAATCAATAAACAGGCCAGAATCACTAAAAGCAGGATCCGTACCCACATCATCTTCACCAGCCACAGGGAGATAGCGAAGGTCACCAGAATCAGGATAATAGCCCGAGGCTTTGCCCCGCGCGGCATGGCACGATACTTCTGCCAGTGACGCAAATAGCCACCAAACCATGAGCGATAAAGCAGCCAGTGGTGAAAACGCGGCGACGAGCGCGCGAAGCACCAGGCGGCGAGCAGGATAAACGGCGTGGTGGGCAGCAACGGCAAAACCACGCCCAGTGTGCCAAGGGCTACCGCCAGCCAGCCAATAATGATTAAAATAGTGCGTTGCATAGCGAGAATCGTTATCAATACCAGCGGCTAATGTAGCATAGTCGATAATAAATACGACGGAGATTGGCGTGAAAATAGCGCAGCTTTTACAAACGCTGGAAGCCCAGCTTGCGCGACTGCAAGTGCGCATCGCGCCGCTGGCGCAGCACGCCACCCTGACGCCCCGCTTTGACAGGCAATTGTTTCACACCCGAAGCACTACGCTACAGGCGTGCCTGAATGAAGCGCAAAAGAATTTCAGCGAGTTGCAGCGCGCCGTTGAGCAAAAGCAGCTTCCACAAGTGGCCTGGCTTGCCGAACACCTGGCTGCGCAAATTGAGGCAATCAGTAGGGAAAGTGACGCCTGGACACTGCGTGCATGGGATAGCGCCTCACCTGCGCAAACGCGCTGGCAGCGCAAGCGCCTGCAAACTCAGGAGTTTGAACGCCGGCTGCTGGAGATGAAACAGACACGTGAGCAACAGCTTCAACAGGCGACTACCTTTGAAGAGCAGCAGCGGCTTGGCCGCGAAATTACCGCCTTTGATGCCCGTCTGGCTCGCTGCCGACAGGCTTTGCAGGACATTGAAAACGTACTGGCGCGCCTGACGCGCTAAAGGGGAAAGTATGTCGCTGGAAAATGCGCCGGATGACGTTAAGCTGGCGGTGGATTTGATAATGCTGCTGGAAAGCCATGATATCGCGCCGGATGTGGTGTTGAGCGCGCTGGAGATGGTGAAACGCGATTTCGCGAAGAAACTGGCAACAACGGCGGACAATCGCGCCGAATAACCGCCCAGGGGCGCTTGCGCTTACCGGGCCTACAAAATCACATAATCCGTAGGCCGGATAAGGCGCAGCCGCATCCGGCAAACTCGCCGCACAACTGCCCGGTGGCGCTTCGCTCACCGGGCGAACAACAGAGAATTAATCCGCTATCGCGAGATTGTTACCACCGTTGTTATCACGTTTCACTTCCGTCACTTCATCGCCCTTCTCATTGTGCAGATGAACTTCCAACTGGTTAAACGCGATGTTGATGTTATTTTCACGACACAGACGATCGATGGTGCGGTTCAGCTCATCGACGGTGTAGCTGCGATCGCGCAGTTCACGCACATACAGACGCAGCTCGTGATCCAGCGTGCTGGCGCCAAAGGTGGTGAATAATACAATCGGCTCCGGATCGTGCATCACTTTCGGGTGCTCCATCGCCGCTTTCAGCAGGATCTCTTTCACCTTATCAAGATCGGAACCATACGCCACGCCCAGGCTTATCACCACACGCGTAATCGTATCGCTGAGCGACCAGTTGATCAGGCGCTCGGTCACAAACGCTTTGTTCGGGATGATCACCTCTTTACGGTCAAAGTCGGTGATGGTGGTCGCACGAATACGGATCTTACTGACTGTTCCCGAGAACGTACCGATCGTTACGGTATCGCCAATACGTACCGGGCGTTCAAACAGGATAATAATACCGGAAACAAAGTTACCGAAAATCTCCTGTAAACCAAAACCAAGACCGACCGATAACGCCGCCGCCAGCCACTGCAGTTTGTCCCACGAGACGCCCAGTGAGCCAAACACTGTCATCGCGCCGACGGCGATGATCACGTAGTTGAGGATAGTGGTAATGGCGTAGGATGCGCCCTGGCGCATGTTCAGGCGCGAGAGCACCAGCACTTCCAGCAGGCCCGGTAAGTTACGGATGAGCGCCCAGGCAATGGTCGCCGCTATCACCGCAAACAGCAGGCTGCCCATGGTGACGTTTTTCACCACGCTGGCGCCAGCTTCCGTGCCGCTGTAATGCCACAGGGTAATGCTGTCGAGATAGGTAAAGACGGAGATTAAGTCTGACCAAATGCCCCAGAACGCCGCCGCGAACAAACACACCATCAGCAGCATGGTGATACGCAGCGTTTGCTGGTTGACCTGCTCCAGAGCGATGGTCGGCTCTTCCTGCGGCTCCGCGCCTTCCGCACCCTCTTTCACGATATTCTGACGACGCGCGACCGCACGGCGATAGGCGATACGCCGCGCCGCGACGCTCAGACCACGCAGAACGGTTTGATAAAGCAGGTTCCAGACAATCACCAGGTAGACGGTTTCAATCCAGCGGCCAGAGAGGCGCAGCGTGGTATAGAAGTAACCCGTTGCGGTCAGCACCATCAATCCAATCGGTACCAGCGATAGTACGGTAATCGTGACCAGACGTAGCCCGTGCGACTCTTTATCACGCCAGCTGTCACGGCACATAGGCCACACCAGAATAGCAATCAGCAGCAGGTTCAGCAGAATAACAAACTGGCCCAGCACGTCGTCCATCAGGTGTAGTGGTGAAAGCTCCGCCACGACCGACCAGAAGTGCAGCGGCAGCAACGCAAGGCTGATGCGCACAATCTGGCGACGCCAGTGGCTGGTGAGCTGTTCTGGCATATTGAAGTGGCGTACCGCGACGCCGTCTTTTTCCAGTACTTTCCAGCACAAGCCGAAGATCAGCCAGAAGGTCGCCAGTTTTTTACAGAACGCCCACAGCAGGTCGCTAATATTGAGCTGCATGGTCAGCAGAATCAGACCAACGGCCAGAATCACTAATACCACCGGCAAGGCTCTTATCAGATCGATGAGAATCGCTTTTGGCGTATGCAATTGGCTATCGTTGCGTAGTTGCCCGACCTGCTCCGCTAAACGCGCCTGATACGCGCGCAGCCAGGTCAGTTTCCAGCGGATCAGCCCGGCAATCAGCAGCAGCGGCAGGCCCGCCAGGAAGGCGATGAAGACTGCTGGCCACGCTTTTTCCCAGTTTACGGTGATTTTCATCGCCTTAAACTGGTCTTTCAGCGCGCCCGGGAAGGATTTAATCCAGTCCCACCCCATCGGTTTGTTGCTGTTTACCCAGAAGATTTGCTGGGTGAGGATCTCTTTAAGGTTTTTCGAGACGCTCATCAACTGCTGCTGGTTAATTTGCAGGTTGATAGCCATCATCAGCTGGTTCCCCAGCTGTTTGTTAATTAAATCCAGCGCCTCACGACGCGCATCAACCAATTGCAGCAATGCGTCATGCACTTCCGGCGTAATCTCGCTGGCGTGCCCCTCTTCCAGTTTGGCGACAAAGTCTTCGCTCTGGAACATCGCATCACGCTGCTGGTTAATTTCGAACTGCTCAAGACGCAGGTCCGCAATGCGGTTCGTCATGTCTTCCAGCTCATCCGCGGAAGGCAGTGTCTGTTGCTGTTGATAAAGAATACGCGAGAGCAACAGGCTCCCTTTCAGAACCGCAATCTGCTCTTTAACATTGCGCTCGGATTGCAACGCACGGTCGAGCCAGTTCTTCACTCTGATGTTTTGCTGAACCAGTTGGTTACCGCTTTCGGTAACATTAATCAGGCGTTGGCTTAACTGGTGGTTGATTTCCAGTTCCTGTTTAACCAGTGGGTTCGCCTGAATACGCGCCGTGTCTTCCGGCGAGGCGGTTTCCTGCGCCGTTTTTTCCGTTAACGTCAACCGTTTGTTGTTAGCCGCTTCCTGTAAAAGCTGAAGCTGGTGCTCAAGGCGGGTGCTGTAAGCGGTAATGTAATCGCGCTGTTTTTGCAGGGTATCCTGCAAAGTGGTGTTGCCCTGCAGGCTTTTACGCTGCTGATCGAGTTCCGCATTGAGCAGCGCCTGCTGCACCTGCAACATGATTTGCTGAGAAGGACGCAGCGCGCCTTCCCCTACCGTGGTGCCGTTCAGGCTATTACGAATTTGTTGTAGCTGCTGCGACGCCGCATTCATCGCGTTTTGCACGCGCTCAGGCTGCGTTTGTAGGGAAACCAACTGGGTATTGTAAGTCGCCAGATCGTTCTGGGCATTTTGCAGGTCATCGACCATCTGCGTTAAGCGCGCTTCCAGCTGACGTAACGATAGCGTCGAGAGCGTTTTGCGCGTTTCATCGTCGTTGTCGACGTCGCTCAGCGCATTCAGTTTCTCAGTGGCTTCGCGCAGTTGCGCCGGAGCCTGATCGACTCTCTTCTGCAACTGAACGGTTTCGTCTTTGACGCGATCGATTTTATCCAGAAACTGGACGGTCTCGGTCAGATCCTGCAGCTCCAGCTTGTCCGCTGGGGTAGGATCTTTCTTCTTATTGATGGCATCGATTTGTGCCTGAATTTCGGCACGATCGGGAAGGTCATTACCGCTTGTGGCACGCGCCTGCGCGGCGGTGACAGCACAGAAAAGACATGCAATAACGACTATAAAAGCGAAAAATGTGTTCCGCGAGCGAATGTTATGCAGCATAGTTTTAACATGAGTGATTGCAAAAGCCGGAGAAAACCGGGGGATAAACGCGTGCGAAGAATAGCACTTCTGCAATCGACGGAATAGCGCCACCTTCCAGGATTATTCCTGGTAATACTGAATTTTCTGATTAACCTGATTTCTCATGCAGCGTCGGGCAGAACTGAAACATCTCCAGCAGAATAGCCACGTAATCTCGCGCCTCTTTTTTCAGGTCGAAGGATCCCGGCGCAAAGAGCCAATTCTCCATGATCCCCGAGATATAGCTGCGCATTAATATAGCCGCTTTGCGGGTTAACAATTTTGCCGGCAGCATCTTCGCGGATATACAATCCTTTAACACCTGTTCAATACGGTCATAACTTTCTATGCAAAGATTCCGCTGAGCCTGCTGCAGTAAGGCCATTTCACCGACAAATTCGCATTTATGGAATATAATCTCCATCATCAAGCGTCTACGCTCTTCTACAACCGTTGCTTCAAGGATATAGACTAATATTTCCCTTAAAACTGAGAGTGGATCGTCGGGGAATTTTGCCCGATACTCAATCTCAAGATCGCTGATACTGGATTCTGATAACTCCCAGATTTCACCAAATAAATCCGACTTGTCCTTGAAGTGCCAATAGATAGCGCCGCGCGTGACGCCTGCTGCTTTGGCAATATCCACCAGCGAGGTTGAGGATACGCCCTGCTGAGAAAATAGACGCAAGGCCACGTCAAGAATGTGTTGACGTGTCGCAAGGGCTTCTTGTTTGGTTTTTCGTGCCATAGGTTGGTGAATTTACAGAGGTTAGATTTACATACATTTGTGAATGTATGTACCATAGCACGACGATAATATAAACGCAGCAATGGGTTTGTGGACGCTGAACCATTGATCAATTTGAAATCGGACACTCGAGGTTTACATATGAACAAAAACAGAGGGTTAACGCCTCTGGCGGTCGTTCTGATGCTCTCAGGCAGCTTAGCGCTTACAGGATGTGACGACAAAGGGGCTCAACAAGGAGCACAGCAGATGCCAGAAGTTGGCGTTGTGACGCTCAAATCTGAACCTCTTCAAATCACAACTGAACTCCCTGGCCGCACCAACGCGTATCGTATTGCAGAAGTTCGTCCGCAGGTCAGCGGTATCATTCTGAAGCGAAACTTTACTGAAGGCGGCGATATCGAGGCTGGCGTGTCTCTGTATCAGATCGATCCTGCTACTTATCAGGCTGCTTACGAAAGCGCGAAAGGTGACCTGGCGAAGGCACAGGCTGCTGCCAATATTGCTCAACTGACCGTGAAGCGCTACCAGAAACTTCTGGGTACGCAGTACATCAGTCAACAGGACTACGACACCGCGCAGGCGGATGCACAGCAGGCTAATGCGGCCGTTGTTGCAGCCAAAGCGGCTGTTGAAACCGCGCGTATCAACCTGGCCTATACCAAAGTCACCTCCCCTATCAGCGGCCGTATCGGTAAATCCGCGGTAACGGAAGGCGCCCTGGTGCAGAACGGGCAGTCTACTGCACTAGCAACGGTGCAACAGCTCGACCCGATCTACGTCGATGTGACGCAATCCAGTAACGACTTCCTGCGTCTGAAACAGGAACTGGCAAACGGCACGCTGAAGCAGGAAAACGGCAAAGCGAAAGTCGACCTGGTGACGAATGACGGTACTAAATATCCGCAGAGCGGCACATTAGAGTTCTCTGATGTGACGGTTGATCAGACCACCGGGTCTATCACCCTGCGCGCTATCTTCCCGAATCCGGACCATACTCTGCTGCCTGGCATGTTCGTTCGAGCGCGCCTGCAGGAAGGTGTGAATCCGAATGCGTTGCTGGTTCCTCAGCAAGGCGTGACCCGTACGCCACGCGGCGATGCTACCGCGCTGGTTGTGGGTGAAGGCGATAAAGTTGAAACGCGTGATATCAAAGCAACCCAGGCGATTGGCGATAAATGGCTGGTCACTGAAGGGCTGAAAGACGGCGACCGTGTGATTATCACCGGCCTGCAAAAAGTCCGTCCCGGCGCGCAGGTGAAAGCGCAGGAAGTGACGTCTGACAATAAAGAACAAGCCGCAGCCGGCGCAGCGTCAGAAAAAACTCAGTCTTAACTTAAACAGGAGCCGTTAAGACATGGCTAATTTCTTTATCGATCGCCCGATATTTGCATGGGTGATCGCAATCATCATCATGCTTGCCGGGGGACTCGCGATCATGAAACTGCCGGTAGCGCAATATCCAACGATTGCGCCGCCAGCCGTGACGATCTCCGCGACCTATCCGGGTGCTGATGCCCAGACGGTGCAGGACACCGTGACACAGGTTATCGAACAGAATATGAACGGTATCGATAACCTGATGTACATGTCCTCCAACAGTGACTCTACCGGTACGGTACAGATCACCCTGACCTTTGAATCCGGTACTGACGCAGACATCGCGCAGGTACAGGTGCAGAACAAACTGTCGCTGGCAACGCCGTTGCTGCCGCAGGAAGTTCAGCAACAAGGGATCAGCGTTGAGAAGTCCTCCAGTAGCTTCCTGATGGTTGTTGGTGTCATCAACACCAACGGCACCATGACCCAGGAAGATATTTCCGACTACGTTGCGGCGAACATGAAAGACCCGATCAGCCGTACGTCTGGCGTCGGTGACGTTCAGCTGTTTGGTTCTCAGTACGCGATGCGTATCTGGATGGACCCGACCAAACTGAACAACTTCCAGCTGACTCCGGTTGATGTTATCGCGGCGATCAAAGCACAGAACGCCCAGGTTGCAGCCGGTCAGTTAGGCGGTACGCCGCCGGTGAAGGGCCAGCAGCTTAACGCCTCTATCATCGCGCAAACGCGTCTGACCAGCACCGATGAGTTCGGCAAAATTCTGCTGAAAGTCAATCAGGATGGTTCGCAGGTTCGCCTGCGCGACGTAGCGAAGATTGAGCTCGGCGGTGAGAACTACGACATCATCGCGAAGTTTAACGGCAAACCTGCTTCCGGTCTGGGTATCAAGCTGGCGACCGGTGCGAACGCGCTGGACACCGCGAAAGCTATCCGTGCCGAACTGAAGAAAATGGAACCGTTCTTCCCGTCAGGCTTGCAGATTGTTTACCCGTATGACACCACCCCATTCGTTCAGATTTCCATTAACGAAGTGGTGAAAACGCTGGTTGAAGCGATTCTTCTGGTATTCATCGTGATGTATATGTTCCTGCAAAACTTCCGCGCGACGTTGATTCCAACCATCGCGGTACCGGTCGTCTTGCTGGGTACGTTCGCCATCCTTGCAGCCTTTGGTTTCTCCATCAACACCCTGACGATGTTCGGGATGGTGCTGGCGATAGGGCTATTGGTGGATGACGCCATCGTGGTGGTAGAAAACGTCGAACGTGTAATGACCGACGAAGGGCTACCACCGAAAGAAGCGACGCGTAAATCCATGGGCCAGATTCAGGGCGCACTGGTGGGCATCGCGATGGTGCTGTCGGCGGTATTTATTCCGATGGCTTTCTTCGGCGGTTCTACCGGTGCAATCTACCGTCAGTTCTCCATCACTATCGTTTCGGCGATGGCGCTGTCCGTACTGGTGGCGTTGATTCTGACTCCGGCACTGTGTGCCACGATGCTCAAACCGGTTGCGAAAGGCGATCACGGCGAAGACAAAAAAGGCTTCTTCGGCTGGTTCAACCGCATGTTTGATAAGAGCACGCACCATTACACCGACAGCGTAGGCAACATTCTGCGCAGCACCGGTCGTTATCTGCTGCTGTATATCATCATCGTGGTCGGCATGGCCTTCCTGTTCGTTCGTCTGCCAAGCTCGTTCCTGCCAGATGAAGACCAGGGCGTGTTCCTGAGTATGGCCCAGCTTCCGGCAGGGGCAACGCAGGAGCGTACGCAGAAAGTGCTGGATGAGATGACCGATTACTATCTCACCAAAGAGAAAGACAACGTTGCATCCGTGTTTGCGGTTAACGGCTTTGGTTTTGCGGGTCGTGGTCAGAACACCGGTATTGCCTTCGTGTCTCTGAAAGACTGGGCGGATCGTCCGGGTGAAGAGAATAAAGTTGAAGCCATTACGCAACGTGCGATGGGCGCTTTCTCGCAGATTAAAGATGCGATGGTGTTCGCCTTTAACCTGCCAGCGATCGTTGAACTGGGTACGGCGACCGGTTTCGACTTCCAGCTGATTGACCAGGGCGGCCTCGGTCACGAGAAACTGACTCAGGCGCGTAACCAGCTGTTTGGTGAAGTGGCGAAGCACCCGGATCTCTTAGTCGGGGTACGTCCTAACGGCCTGGAAGATACGCCGCAGTTTAAAATTGATATCGACCAGGAAAAAGCACAGGCGCTGGGCGTGTCTATCAGCGACATCAATACCACGCTGGGCGCAGCCTGGGGTAGTAGCTACGTCAACGACTTCATCGACCGTGGTCGCGTGAAGAAAGTGTATGTGATGTCCGAAGCGCAGTACCGCATGTTGCCGGAAGATATCAGCAACTGGTACGTGCGTGGTTCTGATGGCCAGATGGTGCCATTCTCCGCGTTCTCAACGTCTCGCTGGGAATACGGTTCACCGCGTCTGGAACGCTATAACGGTCTGCCGTCGATGGAAATCCTCGGTCAGGCAGCACCGGGAAGAAGTACCGGTGAAGCGATGACGCTGATGGAAGAGCTGGCGGGTAAACTGCCGTCGGGTATCGGTTACGACTGGACCGGGATGTCTTACCAGGAACGTCTCTCTGGTAACCAGGCCCCTGCCCTGTATGCGATCTCGCTGATTGTGGTCTTCCTGTGTCTGGCTGCGTTGTATGAGAGCTGGTCGATTCCGTTCTCCGTTATGCTGGTGGTTCCGCTGGGGGTTATCGGTGCGCTGTTAGCCGCAACCTTCCGTGGCCTCACCAACGACGTTTACTTCCAGGTGGGCCTGCTGACAACCATTGGCTTGTCGGCGAAGAACGCGATACTTATCGTGGAATTCGCCAAAGATCTGATGGAAAAAGAAGGTAAGGGCCTGATTGAAGCAACGCTTGAAGCGGTACGTATGCGTCTGCGTCCAATCCTGATGACGTCGTTGGCGTTCATCCTCGGGGTTATGCCGCTGGTTATCAGTACCGGCGCAGGCTCCGGCGCACAGAACGCGGTAGGTACCGGCGTAATGGGCGGGATGGTCACGGCAACAGTTCTGGCTATCTTCTTCGTACCGGTGTTCTTCGTGGTGGTTCGCCGCCGCTTTGGCCGCAAAGTTGAAGAGACTGAGCACAGCCAACCGGCAGAACGTCACTAAGTCTGACCGATGCTGAAAAGGGCCGCTGACGCGGCCCTTTTTTTATGCCTTTTTATAATCGCACTTATCGTTATAAACACTTTTAAAATGCAGTAATACATTTTTATAATTAAAAAAATGCGGTTATTTTTAATAGTGATGATTCATCACCGGGAGGGTTTCCATGCTTAAATGTTTAAGAAAACTCCGAAGTGTAAGGTGTTTTCTCTGATACTCTGTGGCGAAGCGTCTTAGACCTGCTGAAAATCCAGGCATCTGCCTGCCGCAACGTTCGTGTGGATAATGAGTAAGTGAATGAATTCTAATGATTCAATTATTATTCTCTGGCGATACATTGAAAAATCTTAATCTAAGCCACATCTCATTATTGGGGAATTAAGAAAATAGACTTAATTGTAATTTTTCGTAATAGCTCGGTGAAATCTCTTTCAGAGTGGATTATAGTTAGTACATAAGGACTGTGCGTCTGCGCCAGGTTAGCCGGTAGTTACCCCATCCCACACACTGTTTGTTCTCGTCGTTTTACTCACGAATAAGGGGATGTGTTATGGACGAATACTCGCCAAAAAGGCATGATATCGCGCAACTCAGATTCCTCTGCGAAACGCTCTATCATGACTGCCTCGCCAACCTTGAAGAGAGTAACCACGGTTGGGTTAACGACCCCACCTCGGCTATCAACCTTCAGCTTAATGAGTTGATCGAGCATATCGCGACCTTTGCGCTTAATTATAAAATTAAGTACAACGAAGATAATAAATTGATTGCACAAATTGACGAATATCTGGATGATACTTTCATGTTGTTCAGTAACTACGGTATAAATAGCGAAGACTTGCAAAAATGGCGCAAGTCCGGGAACAAACTTTTCCGCTGTTTCGTCAACGCCAGCCGGGCTAACCCCGTTAGTCTCTCTTGTTAAGATAATTACAATCACATGGGTGAATTATGTCTGAGAAACCATTAACTAAAACGGATTATTTGATGCGACTGCGCCGTTGCCAGTCAATTGATACGCTGGAACGCGTCATTGAAAAAAATAAATATGAACTTTCTGACAATGAACTGGCGGTATTTTACTCAGCTGCCGATCATCGTCTGGCTGAATTGACGATGAATAAGCTGTACGACAAGATCCCATCCACT
The DNA here is from genome assembly GCF_008369545.1 of Pseudocitrobacter sp. 73. NCBI lineage: Bacteria > Pseudomonadati > Pseudomonadota > Gammaproteobacteria > Enterobacterales > Enterobacteriaceae > Pseudocitrobacter > Pseudocitrobacter sp. 73. The sequence continues at coordinate 41,516 of NZ_VTZO01000005.1, forward strand.
GTGTGGAAATTCATTCGCTAATCGCTATTTTCTGTAATTGCTTCAGGCGTCCGTTAAGTCAACTAACGATCGTTACGTTCCACTTACCCTGGTAAGTTTGTGATTAACTTCACACTGATTAACAGGGAACGTTCCCAATTATTCCTGTGCCTCTTATGGTGAACACTCTTGACTGACGAGGAGTGTCACAATGAGTGAAGAGAAACGTAAAATGATCGCCGGCGAACTCTATCGCCCGGCGGATGCAACGCTCAGAGCCGATAGTCTGCGCGCCAAACAATTGCTGCATCGCTACAATCATTCGTCGCCCGACGAAAAAGCATTACGCCATCAGTTGCTGGCTGAACTTTTCGATAAAAGCCACGATGCTTATATTGAGCCCAATTTCCGCTGCGACTACGGCTTTAACATTACTCTCGGCACCAATTTCTACGCCAATTTTGATTGCGTAATGCTGGACGTTTGCCCCATTACCATCGGCGATAATTGCATGCTCGCGCCGGGCGTACATATTTATACGGCGACCCATCCTCTGGATGCTACTGAACGCAACAGCGGCTATGAATATGGCAAACCGGTGGTTGTCGGAAATAACGTCTGGATTGGCGGACGTGCGGTAATAAACCCTGGCGTCACTCTTGGGGATAACGTGGTGGTGGCTTCGGGCGCGGTGGTGGTGAAAGATGTGCCAGATAACGCGGTCGTTGGGGGCAATCCGGCCCGCATTCTTAAAATGCTGAGCTGATACGACTGTTATGCTTTTTTGAAACCAATCTGTTACTTTTTGTATTGGTTAATGCAACATAGAATAGGTGAATCCGCCCTGAGTTGCAGAGCCCAATGATGACAGAAATCCAGCGATTACTTACGCAGACGATCAATGAACTGAATATCCGTGAAAAGCGCGACAACAGGCCGCGCTTTAGCATCAGTTTTATCCGCAATCACCCCGGCCTGTTCCTGGCGATGTACGCGGCGTTTTTCGCCACGCTGATTGTCATGATGCGTTCTGAGACGCTCGAAGGTTCCGTCTGGCTCTTGTGGGTGCTGTTTGCCCTGCTGAATGCGTTTTTCTTCTTCGACGTTTATCCACGTTATCACTACGAAGATATCGATGTTCTGGATTTCCGCGTCTGCTATAACGGTGAGTGGTACAACACGCGCTTCGTGCCGGAAGAGTTAATTCAATCCATCAAGAACTCACCCCGCGTCAGCGCACAGGCCCGGGCGCAGCTTGAAAAAATGGTCGCCAGAAAAGGCGAACTCTCGTTCTACGATGTCTTCACCCTGACCCGCGCGGAAGCGACGCAATAATCCGCTGAAGCGTCCGTATCGCTGGAATAAAACGCGATGCGGACGTATTGCCATAACCCAGCACCAGGCCAGAACGTTGATGCTGCGCATTGAGATAAAACTGGCTGAGCGCCGCCGGTGACATCTGCTGCTGGCGGGCAAGTTTTACCACCTCCACATCATCAATTCCGTCGATAAGTACCGTCAGGTGCAGCCCCCCCTCTCCGGCCAGCACCTGATGCGGAATCAGCAACGCCTGCGCCAACGCTTCGCGTAGCTGTGTTTGCCGTTTACGATAAAGCCGTCGCATCGCCGCCAGATGCCGCGCATAATGCCCCTCCTCAATAAACGTCGCTAGGGTGCGTTGTTCGGTGCGATGCCCACCGCGCAGCAGGGCGTGAATCGCCGGTTGTGCGGCAGCGACCAGCGCAGGCGGCAACACCATAAAACCCAACCGCAGAGAGGGAAACAGCGTTTTGCTGAAGGTTCCCAAATAGACTACCGGCGCGTCTTTCACCATTCCACGCATCGCCGGGATCGGCTCACCGCTGTAGCGAAACTCACTATCATAATCGTCCTCAATGATCCAGGCGCCAGCGCGATGCGCAAACTCCAGCAGCGCCAGACGCCGCGCCGCACTCAGCACGCTGCCCGTGGGGTACTGATGCGACGGTGAGGTGAAGATGAGACGTGGCGTCGAAGAAACCTTCGCAAACTGCATGCCTTCATCATCCACAGGAATCCCCTCAAGCGATAAACCCGCCGCAAGAAAGGCGCTTTTAGCGCCAATGTAACCCGGCTCCTCTACCCAGGCCAGTTGCCCCGGCTCGCTCAACAACTGAGTACAAAGATTCATCCCTTCCAGTGCGCCTTCGGTGATAACCACCTGGCTGGCGTCACAATCGATTCCCCGAGAAAGCGCGAGGTGACGAGCAATCGCTTCGCGAAGCGACGCTTCTCCGGCGGAATCACCATACCCCAGCAGCAAGCTCCCCTCCTCCCGCAAGGTACGATCGAGCAACCGCCGCCACAACGGTAAGGGAAAATAGTTAATGGCGGGCGTTCCCGGCGTAAAGAGCATCGGCGGCGATTCACGCGGCGTCGCGGGCGGTAGCTGGCGAAACCTCCCGGCCACGGCGGCGGGTAACGTTGACGATGACGCAGTCACCTGCGATTTGGGGAGTGATGCCACGCGCGTACCCTGCCTGTCGCGCAGTAAATAGCCTTCCAGCGCCAGCTGCTCCAGCGCGCTATTGACCGTATTACGGGAAATCGCCAGCCGCTGCGCCATGATGCGCGAACCAGGAAGGCGGCTGTTTGCCTGCAGTTGCCCCTGCAAAATGGCGTCTCTAAGCGCGTTGTAAAGGACACGCTGTAGCGTCTGCGGCCCACGCATTGCCAGCGCGCGTTGCAGGAAAGTAAAAAAGGGATCGTCAGGAATATTCATCAGGGCTCCTCGTGGCACCATAAAAAGATACATCCATGGCACTTTTTATGGAACCAGCAAGTCTCTATTCTCATCTTGTCTACTTACAGCAAGGAGAAGTTATGAGTCAGCTAAATCAATTTAATCAACCTGTTGGTGATGCATTACCCGACTGGCAACCGCGTTCCCATCCGGAACGTGTGATGCTTGACGGTGCCTGGTGTCGTCTGGAGCCCCTGGCCGTTCATCATGCTGACGCGCTGTTTGCCGCCCACCAGCTTGCCGCTGATACGCGCAGCTGGACGTGGCTGTTGCGTGAGCCTGACAGCTGTGTGGACGATTTTCGCCAGTGGGTCGCCAGTGTGGAAAATCTCAGCGATCCTATTCATTTTGCGGTAATTGATAAAAAAACCGATAAGCCGGTGGGCTCACTGTCGCTGATGCGCATTGATGCCAGTAATGGCGTGGTGGAGGTTGGGCACGTGCACTTTTCGCCGCTGCTTAGCCGCACCCCGATGTCAACGGAAGCGCAGTGGCTGCTGATGTGCTACGCCTTTGATACGCTCGGGTACCGCCGCTACGAATGGAAATGTAATAGTCTGAATAAACCCTCGCGCAATGCTGCATTACGTTTAGGCTTTCAGTTTGAAGGTCGCTTTCGTCAGGCGCTGGTAATTAAGGGTCATAACCGCGATACGGACTGGTTTTCGATTCTGGATAGCGAATGGCCTGCGCTTGATACGGCGTTTCGTCACTGGCTTGCCGCCGACAACTTCGATGCCGACGGCAAGCAGCGAAAAACCCTGGAACAGTGGCGCAATAATGGGAAAGATTAACGTCTTTTTTTACGACCCTGCACCGCTTTAAAACGCGGATTGGTCTTGCAAATGACATACAGCCGCCCTTTACGCTTCACAATCTGGCAGTCCGGGTGGCGTTGTTTTGCACTGCGTAATGAATTCAGTACCTGCATTATTGGCCTCTCACATCCAGAAAACGGCCAAAGCGCTGACGGAATTTCGCGGCGCTGCCTTCGCTGGAAAACGACTTCTGTTTCCCGGTATAAAACGGATGCGACTTTGCAGAAACCTCAAGAGTGACATAGGGATATGTCTCTCCTTCGAGTTCAATTTCGCGATCGGTCTTGATTGTTGAACCGACTTTAAAATATTCATTGGCGCTGGTGTCGTGGAAGACCACGGTTCGATAATGCGGATGGATATTGGTTTTCATAACGCCCTCAACATGTATGTTATAACATAACAATATACTAAGACATCCTCTCACATCGATCAACCCTGATTAAAACAGGGTTATTATTCTTTCCTGACTGGTGATAAATTACGCAACCCATCTCAGAATAACCCTATTGTTTAATAAGCTTATTATTGGGATGAGATATACTTGTCGTACTTTGCCACATTAAGGACAACGCTGTGACAACACGACATCTGGTGGGTCTGGTGACGGGCGTGCTCATTTTGGCGATTTTTTTGCCCATTTTACTGAGCATCTGGCTGGCTCATCGCGAGGCAGATGCCCAGTTCAGGGATGAACAAGAACTCTATGCTTCTCGGGTGATGGCGCGCACGCTGCGGGTACTGGATCAAGCGAAAGCCGCGCTTATTCAGATAGACACCTCAAAGAATCCAGGTTGTAACCCGCAGCATCTTCTGGAGATGCGCCGTCTTTCGTACTCCTGGCGCTATGTTCAGGAGGTGCTTTATCTAAAGGGATCAACGCCGGTATGCTCATCGCTGGAGGTGAAAAGTGCCCCCGTGACCTATCCGCAGCCCGATCGAGTCACACAAGATGGTTACCGCACCTGGTTTACTGCGAAAAACGATCTGGGGCTCGATTATCACATGATTGCCATTGCAAGCAGGCAACATATGGTCATTATCGACCCTTTATCGTTTATCGACGTTCTCCCTTCTGAACTCAGCAATATTCAGTCCGCGCTTCTGGGCACAGTCAAAGATCGGGTGCTGGCGAGTAGCCAGCCTATTGATATCGCCGTGTTCAAACGCATGCAACAAGAGGGGCTTGAAACGCTGACGGCGAACAAAACCATTTATACCGTACGACATTACCCTGAGCTTGATCTGGCGGTGATGACCTGGTCATCTGTGCAACCGAAGGTTGCCAGCTGGCATCGTCAACTTTTGATTTGGTTACCAATCGGGATGCTAATCAGTTTGCTCGCGGCCTGGTTTATTCTGCGGTTGTTGCGACGCTTGCAATCTCCCCACCATCGGATGCTCGACGCTCTGAATGAATCGGCAATTACTGTTCACTACCAACCGATTGTTTCACTAAAAAGCGGAAAAATTGTTGGTGCGGAGGCGCTGGCCCGCTGGAAGCAACCAGACGGAAGCTATTTGTCACCGGAGATCTTTATTCCTCTTGCTGAGCAAACCGGGCTCATCACAATGCTGACAGAAACCGTTGTGAAGAATATCTTTTTGGATTTAGGGAAATGGCTGCATGTTCATCCTGATCTCCACATCTCTATTAATCTCTCGGTTGAGGATATTCAGTCGACAACGCTTCCTGTGCTGCTAAGTCAACAACTCAACCATTGGCAAGTCGCCCCCCTCGCAAATTGCGCTTGAACTGACTGAGCGCGGATTTGCTGACCCAAAAACGACACTGCCCGCCATTGAAAGCTATCGTAAAGCGGGCCACGCTATCTATATTGATGATTTTGGTACCGGTTATTCCAGTCTTCGCTACCTGCAAGATCTCGAAGTCGATACGCTGAAAATCGATAAGTCATTTGTGGATGCGCTGGAGTATCAGCAGGTTACACCCTACATCATCGAGATGGCGAAAACCCTTAAGCTGGATGTGGTTGCGGAAGGCATTGAAACGGCCTGCCAACAGGAGTGGTTGTATCAGCACGGTGTGCATTACGGCCAGGGCTGGCTGTACAGCAAAGCGCTGCCTAAAACCGATTTTATTCTCTGGGCCGAGGAGAATTTACGCTCGCACTCAGCAGGCGCTGCTTAAGAGAAAGCCCGAAGATTCTCCGGCATGGATCTGGCTGGCGGCACGCCGCACAGCCAGTCAGGCTACTCGTCGACGATGGGCAGGAAGCCACCGTAGATCATGCGTCGTCCGTCAAACGGCATTGATTCCCCCAGCGCCTTCATGCGCGGGTCGTTCATCATTTTCTCATTTGCCGCGTCGCGGATGTCTTTGGAAGGGTATTCAATCCAGCTGAAGACCACCTCTTCATGTTCTTCTGCCTGCACCGCCATGCGAAAATCGGTCAGATTGCCGTTGGGTACATCATCCGCCCAACATTCGACAATGCGGGTTGCGCCAAACTCTTTAAACAGCGGCGCTGCTTTTGCGGCCATCTCGCGGTATGCCTCCTTATTGTCCACGGGAACAGCAACAACAAAACCATCAACATACTTCATCAGATAATCCTCCGAAGTGACAGCGCAGCCAGAAAGCCTGACTGCGTCTGTTGATAAGTTTAGTTCTGCTGCGAGCTAAACGCGTAGCTCAACCGCCGCTCTGAACTCAGGAAATTACCGCCGCGTTGCGCGTTCCGCTGGGTTGACGAAACCACGGCAGACAAAGCTGAATGAGTGGGCCGATCGCCAGAGCATACAGCACGGTGCCAACACCAAATGTTCCACCCAGCAGTACACCAATCACCAGCACTGACAGTTCAATGGTAGTACGAATCACTCGTACCGACCAGCCAGTACGCGCGTGCAGCCCGGTCATCAGGCCATCGCGCGGCCCCGCGCCGAAACCCGCACCGATATACATCCCCGTGGCCAGCGCGTTCACCACGATTGCCGCAGCCAGTAGCGCGCTACGCGCCACCAAAGATTCCAGTGGCGGCAGAATAGCCAGCGTCGCATCGGCGGTCAGCCCCAGCACAATCACGTTACTGACCGTGCCCAGCCCCGGACGCTGGCGCAGGGGGATCCAGAACAGCAGCACCAGGACGCCGGTGGCGATAATCACCAGGCCGATATTCATCGACAGCAGGCTGGCGACGCCGAGATGAAACACGTTCCACGGATCGGCGCCCAAATCCGCACGAACAAACATCGCCGTGGAGACACCGTAAAGGGCCAGACCGATATAAAGCTGGATAAGACGACGGAGCATGATGCACCTCAGAATAAGCGTTCAGAACTTCATCATCGGTGAAAATGGCATTATGATTAATGACCAGTTTTTAAAAAGTGGACTGCATATGACACCACGACGCTCGGCCACCCACTCATTGGTTCGCCTGCTTGGCCACTGGCAGGAGGCCAACTCACGCACCCCGCTATGGCGACAGCTGGCACAGGCGCTGCGTTTGCTAATCCTCGATGGGCGGTTACCGCTGGAGAGTCGTTTACCCGGCGAACGTGAGTTTGCCACGGTATTGGGCGTCAGTCGTACCACTGTCGCCAGCGCACTGGCGCAGCTAAGAGATGAAGGGTATCTACAAAGTCGCCACGGTAGCGGCTCGTGGGTGATGTTGCCAGAAGGCCGCCGCGAAATTCCAACCCGCATGTCGGCACCGGAAGCGCTGGATCTCTCCACCGCCGCGCTAAGTGCCGGTGCAGAAATACATCAGGCCTACAGCCATGCATTAACCATGCTACCGGAGTATTTGCATCACACCGGCTACGATCAGCATGGATTAAGGGTACTGCGCGAAGCCATCGCGCATCGCTACTGTGCGCGCGGCCTGCCGACAAAAGCGGACGAAATTATGCTGGTAAACGGTGCGCTCAGCGGGCTGGCGCTGGTTCTGCGCGCAATGACCGGACCTGGCGATCGCGTGGTCGTTGAGAATCCCACTTATCCGTTAGCGATTGCCGCGATTCAGGGCGCATCCTGCCGCCCCGTGGGCTTATCTTTGCCCCCACAGGGGTGGGATACTGACGGGCTGGCGGCGATCATCGCCCAAACCGCGCCGCGTCTGGCGTGGCTGATGCCCGATTTTCATAACCCTACCGGTCGCTGTATGGACCACGCCACACGACAGACAATCGCTGACCTCGCCGCCCGCACGCGCACCACGCTGGTGGTCGACGAAACGATGGTCGATTTATGGTACAACGCCCCACCTCCCCCGCCGCTGGCGGCATTCAATGCCGATGCCCCGGTGATTACCATCGGCTCTGCCGGAAAAAGTTTCTGGGGTGGGTTACGTTTAGGATGGATTCGGGCTTCAACACGCACGCTCGCATCGCTGATTCAGGCGCGCGATACGCTCGATCTCGGCTCACCGCTGCTGGAACAGTTAGCTGCGCTGTGGTTACTGGAAAACGCCGACAATTTATTGCCTGCCAGACGAGCGATGCTGGCGCAACGTCGCGACATGTGTGCCGCATTGATGCAGGATTATTTTCCCCAGTGGCACTTTACCCAGCCTGAAGGCGGCCTCTCTTTCTGGGTTGAACTGCCCGAGATGCTGGCCACGCAGTTTGCGGCCCGGGCGGAAAGCGTGGGTATACACCTTGGCACAGGCACGCGCTTCGGGTTAGCGGGCGCGTTTGAACGCAACCTGCGCCTGCCTTTTACACTGCCAGATGAAACATTGCGTGATGCCTTTGAATTATTACAGCCGCTCTGGCAGACCCTTGCCGGGCAGCAGAATACCAGCCGATTACGCAAAATCATTTAAAGGATGTCGCTGCGATTCAGGGTAGTGAAAGATATCGTGCTATTGATGTGAGAATAGAGGCGTGGTGACAGAGGGCTGAATTGGGTGGGAGCCCTGCCAGCTACATCCCGGCACACGCGTCATCTGCCCTGGCTGCTTCCTTCCGGACCTGACCTGGTGAACAGAGTAGCGTTGCGGGAGAACCAACAGAGCCCCCATTGAGAACGTTAGTTACCTAACGCGCTGGCGCATTATCCCTGCTGCCTCATGCAATTGCAAGCCATCTGCGCTTACCTGCTGGATTCTTGCGCAATCACCCCTTCACAGCACGCAGGATGCTGATTATGCTGAACGCTGGTTTATCAGGAACTGACTATGGACGCATTCGATTCCTTTCCTCAGCGAGTCTGGCAAATTGTCGCCTCGATCCCCGAAGGCTTTGTCACCACCTACGGTGATGTGGCACGTCTGGCGGGTTCGCCGCGCGCAGCAAGGCAGGTTGGCGGCGTATTAAAGCGACTGCCGGAAGGCTCGACTTTGCCCTGGCATCGGGTGGTGAATCGACACGGTACCATTTCCCTTACTGGCCCTGATTTACAGCGCCAGCGTCAGGCGCTGCTCGCCGAAGGGGTGCAGGTATCAGGCGGAGGTAAGATTGATTTGCAGAAGTATCGCTGGATCTACTAAAAAAATGCCCTCACGAGGAGGGCATTGAAAGGCTTATGGGATTTGCGTCGGCGCCGGGTCCGAGGACGACGGGTTAACCTGGGTCGGCGACGTTGATGGCACGGTCGTAGCCGCTCCACCGCTTTGCTGCATCGGCACAGCTGTCTGCTGTACCGGAACCAGTGTCAGGTCGGCTTTGGTGCCGACCTGATTGATAATGGGCTGCACGGTGTCAGTAATAAAGATCAGCTTATCATTCAGCGTAATGGCTGCGCTCAACAGAATTCGGGCATTAGGCTGGATGTCCTTCGGGTTGAACGGCAGCACAAAGCTAAAGGGTGCCTGTTTCCCTTCGGTACGCGTCACTTTCTGAGCAATAACTTTGGACGGTGCATCGGCGAGCGAGGCATCAGAAACCGTAACGGTCAGCACCGCATCCGGTGGCAACGCCACTTTCTGACGGATCCACACGGTCCCCGTGACACTCGGCTGCTGAATCGCCGCTTGCGTCGCGCCCGCAGCGCTCGGATTCGGCGCAGGGGTCTGAATATCTGCACTCTTATCTGCACAGGCAGACAGAGCGACGGCGATGGCTATTCCACTTAACATTGGCACGATTTTCATTGCGTTCTCCTTTTCGCTCATGCATCCGCAGGATTTATTCCTGCCAGAGCGACCATTCATGACAGTCATAACGGGTTAAGTGTGGCACAGATCTCCTTTTTTTTCCTGCAAACTGCCCTTTATTCAGACTTTTGCACCCATCGGACCAGCTGCAAAACTGCGTTATACTGTGCTAATCCCTCGCCGCGGCGATGATAAAAATTATTGAGGAAATCTATGAGTCAGGCGCTATCTAACTTACTGGCATTGTTGAATCTGGAAAAAATCGAAGAAGGATTATTCCGCGGGCAGAGCGAAGATTTGGGGCTGCGTCAGGTATTTGGTGGCCAGGTTGTGGGTCAGGCTCTTTATGCCGCAAAAGAAACGGTTCCCGTTGAGCGCCTGATTCACTCCTTCCACAGCTACTTCCTGCGCCCCGGCGACAGCCTGAAGCCGATTGTCTATGACGTCGAAGTGCTGCGCGATGGTAACAGCTTCAGCGCTCGCCGCGTGTCGGCGATTCAGAACGGTAAACCGATTTTCTATATGACTGCGTCATTCCAGGCCCCCGAACCGGGCTACGAGCATCAGAAAACCATGCCCGAAGCGCCAGCGCCGGAGAGCCTGCCGTCAGAAACCGATATCGCCCGTTCGCTGGAGCATCTGCTGCCGCAGGTGCTGAAAGATAAATTCCTCTGCGAACGCCCGCTGGAAATTCGCCCGGTCGAGTTCCACAACCCGTTGAAGGGCCATGTCGCTGAGCCAAAACGTCAGGTGTGGTTACGCGCAAACGGGACGGTACCGGATGATTTACGTGTACACCAGAATTTGCTGGGCTACGCCTCCGATCTCAACTTCCTGCCGGTCGCACTTCAGCCGCACGGTGTCGGTTTCCTGGAAAAAGGGATGCAGGTCGCAACGATTGACCATTCCATGTGGTTCCACCGTCCGTTTAACCTGAACGACTGGTTGCTCTACAGCGTGGAAAGTACGTCAGCCTCCAGCGCGCGTGGCTTTGTGCGCGGCGAATTCTATTCGCAGGATGGTGTACTGGTGGCCTCGACGGTACAGGAAGGGGTGATGCGTAATCGCGGATAAGATGACGTCTGAAAGCAAAAGCCTCCACAAGCGGAGGCTTTTTTGTTAGAACTGATTAGGCGTTGTACGCGTTTTCGCCGTGACTGTTGACGTCCAGCCCTTCGCGCTCCTGCTCTTCCGGAACACGCAGGCCAACGGTCAGGTCTGCTACTTTGTAGCCAACGAAGGCCACAATGCCCGACCAGACAATGGTGATGGCGATGCTTTCCAGCTGTACCAGCACCTGATGGCCCATGGTGACGCCTTCCGCATAACCCACGCCGCCAAAGGAGGTAGAGGCAAAGATACCGGTCAGGATACAACCCACGATGCCACACACGCCGTGAACGCCGAAAACATCGCAAGGATCATCCACACGCAACCAGCGTTTCAGGATGGTGACGCCCCACAGCCCGGCCAGACCCGCAACGATACCGAGGATCAATGCGCCGCCAACACCGATAAAGCCACACGCGGGGGTAATACCGACCAGGCCCGCAATCGCCCCGGAACACGCGCCCAGCAGAGACGGTTTACCACGCAGTGCCCACTCACCGAAGACCCAGCCCAGAATCGCTGCCGCAGTTGCCACAACGGTGTTCACGAAAGCCAGACCGGCAATTTCGTTCGCCGCGCTCGCTGAACCGGCGTTGAAACCAAACCAGCCGAAGTAAAGGATGGCAGTACCAATAAACACCATCGGCAGATTATGCGGTTTAAACGCTTCTTTGCCAAAACCGACGCGTTTACCAATCAGGTAGGCCCCAACGAGACCCGCAACCGCCGCGTTAATATGAACCACCGTACCGCCCGCGAAGTCCAGCGCGCCGTGCGAGCCCAACAAACCGCCGCCCCACACCATATGCGCAATCGGAATATAGGAGAGCGTCAGCCAGATAACCACGAAAATCAGCACCGCTGAAAAACGAATACGTTCTGCCAGCGCGCCGACAATCAGGCCTACGGTGATGCAGGCGAACGAGCCCTGGAAGGCAACATGAATATACTGATAGAACGTGCCCATCGGCGCGGTCAATGCAATACCTTTCAGCATCACCCAGTCAAAATTACCGAAGAAGCTACCGCCGGTACCGAAGGCCAGCGTATAGCCGTAAACCACCCACAGCACGCAGACCAGCGCGAACGTCACCGCCACCTGCGTCAACATAGAAAGCACGTTTTTCCCACGAATCAGGCCGCCATAAAACAGGGCAATTCCCGGAATGGTCATAAACAGCACCAGCGCGGTACAAATCATCATAAAGGCGTTATCGGCTTTATCGATCGTCGCCGGAGCCGCCATCGCCAGGCCCGGCAACAGCGCCAGAGCCGCCAAACCGGTTTTCAATTTTGCTATTTTCATTTTCTCGATCCCTATCACTGTGCGCCAGGAATTACAGTGCCGCTTCGTCGGCTTCGCCGGTACGAATACGAATCACACGTTGCAGCTCGGCGACGAAAATTTTACCGTCGCCAATTTTTCCGGTGTATGCCGCCTTGCTCACCACATCCACGACTTCATCAAGCTGGTCGTCGGCAATCGCGACGTCAATCTTCACTTTAGGCAGGAAGTTCACGCTGTACTCCGCGCCGCGATACAGCTCGGCATGCCCCTTCTGACGACCGAAGCCCTTCACTTCCGTCACGGTCAGTCCCTGAATACCAATTGAAGACAGCGCTTCGCGGACGTCTTCGAGTTTGAATGGTTTGATTACCACGGTAACCAGCTTCATAGATCCCCTCCAGTCAGAATTCGGTAATGGCTGCTGCTACACGAAGTAGATAAAGCAAGGGGCGTGCCAGAAATGAAAACTGAGAGGGAATTGGCGATTAACGGCGTCAGGCTCGTGGCGGTGCACATGCATTAACTGGAAATGAAACAAAAACGCACCATGCGAGTGCATGATGCGTGGTTGAATTGCACGCGCTGGTGCGTCTGTTAGCAAATTGCTTAAAAAAAGTGCATCAGTCCGTTAATGATGGTCAGCTAAGCGCAAAGTTCCGTTCACTTTACGTTTTGCGCTACATGTAACATCAGCATCAGTGAACGGGCAAAGGGGGTCAACCGCGACCCCCTTCGCAATCCCCGCGGCCCCGCGGGGAAATCGGTGCTTCGCACTACGCTCTCCTCCGAACTCCAGCCTGCGGCACGGCGAAACTCGACGTCCTGTCTCGGTTCGCCTCAGTCCGCCATCCATGGCGGACTGACCTTGTCTTCCATTCTCCGGCTCGCCGATTTCCAGCGGGGACTCGTCGGTTTCAGATACATTGGTTTTTGCTGTTAACTTAAAGGCCGCACCGCCGTTGGTGGCGTCAAAATCGCCGAAGCGTTCCCTGAAGGCCGGGGCAGCCCACATGGATGTGGGCTGAGGGCGCGGCTTTACAGGGATGTTACCTCGCGCCCGACCCGAAAGCCGTAAGGGATAAGCTGAGGGAACCGCGAAGCGGCGATTTTTCCGCCAAAGCCCGGGGGGTGCAGGGGGCGGCGGCGATTGGCCGCCCCCTGCGTGCTCCCTGCGCCTGCACGATTTATATGGCATGGAGCCAGACAGGAGCGCAACGGGGAGATGCTCTGAAAAGTGAATCGGCCCTTAACTGACCAGCATCACATCAGGCGGTCAGCGTTTCATCCTGCGCACTGGCGGCAAGCTCTTCCCCGGCCAGTTGAAGCTGATACATCTGCCAGTATCGGCCTTTGGCTTCCAGCAGTTGCTGGTGCGAGCCCTGCTCCACCGCCTGCCCGCGATGCAGCACCATAATGGTGTCAGCATCAACGATGGTGGAGAGTCGATGCGCAATCACTACCAGGGTGGTGTGTTCACGTACGGCGGCCAGCGCCTGCTGAATAGCCTGTTCGGTGCCGGAGTCGATATTGGCGGTGGCTTCATCCAGAATCAACACCTGCGGGGTATCAACCAGCACGCGTGCCAGCGCCAGCAACTGTTTTTGCCCAACGGAGAGATTATTGCCCTGCTCGCCGAGCGGTGTATAAATATCATCGCTCAGCCCACGCGCCAGTTCCGCCAGTTGCACCGTTTCCAGCGCCTGCCATACCTGCGCTTCGCTGATATCACGGCCCAGCGTGACGTTCGCGAAGAAAGAGTCGGCCAGGACAACAGGGTCCTGCTGCACCATGGCGACGCCCTGGCGTAGGACCTGATGATTTAAACTGCCAAGCGGGCGACCACCCAGGCGGATTTCACCTGCATTCGGCGGGTAATAGCCCATCAGCAAACTGGCAAGCGTGCTTTTCCCGCTGCCCGTATGCCCTACCAGCGCCACAAAACTGCGCGAGGGAATTGAGAGCGAGATATCCTGCAACACCATACGATCATCGCGGTAAGCAAAGGAGACGTTATCAATCTCGATGTCGCCGTTTTCCAGCGGGCGCGCATCGTCGCCGTAGGTCTGACGCGGCCTGTCCATCAGTTCGAATACGCGCTCCCCGGCCACCACCGCCTGTTGCAGCATTGACTGCTGGGTGGTGAGTTCAATCAGCGGTTCATTGAGACGCCCCAGGTAGCTGATAAATGCGTACAGCACGCCCACTTCAATGGTGCCAACCGAGGTAAAACCAAACAGCATCAACAAACCGCACAGGATCAACGTAGAGAAAAGGCTGAGCAGCGGACGCAGCAGGAAGCCATCAAGACGCAGGGTTTGCATACGCGCCAGATAGTGCTGACGGCTATGCTCGCCGATGCGTTCGCCAAAACGCGCCTGCTGACGGAACTGCTGAATAACGCTCATGCCGTTGATCACTTCGTTAAAACCGTCATTAATATCCGCCAGATATGTCCGCACACGGCGCACGATAGGCGTGCTGTAGCGTTGGTAAATCACCATGACGGTCAGCACCGCCGGGAAAATGCAAACCGCCACCAGCGCCATGCGCCAGTCGAGGCTGAACATCGCCACCAGCATCGCGCCAATCAGCGCAGCACTGCGCAGCACCGTCGCCACGACGGTGACGTAGAGATCGCGGATCACTTCCGTGTCGTTCGTTACGCGGGAAATCAGTTGCCCGACGGGTTGTGTGTCAAATTCGCTCAGTGGCTGGCGCAGCGCGGCATCCATCACGTCACTTCGCAACTGTTGTACCACGCCAACCGCCGCGCGATTGAACAGCAGCGATTGGTTATAGTGCAAGGTCGCCGCCAGCAGTTGCAGGCCGATATACGCCGCCGCCAGCCCCGCAACGGTGCCCAGTGGCAGCGTGTGTTTCGCCACCATGTTATCAATGAAGTAACTTATCAGAACCGGCCCGGAGACTTCCGCCGCGGCCGCCACCCATAACATCACCACAGCAATAGAGAGCGGTTTGCGCCACGGTGAGCCGTAGGCCAGCAATCTTTTTAATGTCGGCCACAGTTGACCAAAATTACGCATCGGTCACCTCCGACGGTTCTTCATCCAGCGCCGCCTCCAGTTGCTGATAGCGATACATATCGCGATACCAGCCCGGCTGCATCACCAACTGTTCATGCTGCCCGCGCTGGCAGAGATGCCCGTGCTGCATCACAATGATTTCACTGGCTTCCGTCAACGCCGACAGGCGATGCGCGCTGATAATCACCGTGCGGCCTTCGCCCCACTGGCGCAGGTTGTGTAAAATATGGTGCTCGGTACGACCATCCACCGCCGAGAGCGCATCGTCGAGGATCAGGATTTCCGCATTGAGCAAGAGCGCACGGGCAATGGAGATGCGCTGCTTCTGCCCACCAGAGAGCATTACCCCACGCTCGCCCACTTCCGTATCGTAGCCCTGCGGCAAACGCAGAATATCCTCATGGACGCTGGCAAGCCGGGCGACGTGTTCAATTTCTTGCTGGCTTGCCCCCGGGCGGCCTAACGCGATGTTGTTGGCTACCGTATCTGAAAAGAGGAACGGCGTCTGGCTGACCACTGCCAGGCGGCTGCGCCAGGCATCCAGTTTGAGTTTTGGCAGGGCGATACCGTGAAAATCGATTTCGCCTTTTTCCACGTCGAAGTGGCGCTGAATCAGCGACAGAATAGTGGATTTACCGGAGCCCGTTGGGCCGCAAATGCCCAGCATCTGCCCCGGTTGCAGCGTGAAGTGGACTTTCGTCAGCGTCGCCTTTTCCGTTTGCGGATAATGGAACTGGTCAATGGCGACCTTCAGCACACCGCGCCCGTCCGGTACCGATTCGGTGCCGTCATTGACCACCGGCGCTTCCATCAGCATGGCGCGAATACGGCTGTAAGCGGCGCTGCCGCGCTCGACGATATTAAACATCCACGCCAGCGCCAGCATTGGCCAGATCATTAAACCGAGATACATCACGAAGCTGGTCAATTGACCGAGCGTCAATGTCCCCTGCATCACCATCCAGCTTCCGCCGCCAATCGCCAGCAGGTTTGCCATACCGATGGCGATATAAATCGTCGGGTCAAAACGGGCGTCAATACGCGCCACCCGCATATTCTTCGCCCCGGTATCCGCCGCATCGGCGGCGAACAGCGCCGACTGGCGATCTTCCAGGCCAAAGGCTTTAATCATGCGAATACTGGTCAGGCTCTCTTGTGTGCGGTCGTTCAGGCTGGAGAATGCCGCCTGCGCCAGCTTGAAGCGGTTGTGCAGCATATCGCCATAGCGCTTAATCGCCAGTGCCATTATTGGCATCGGTAACAACGCCAGCAGCGTGAGCTGCCAGCTGATTTGCGTGGACATCACAATCAACACCGCGCAGCCCATCACCAGCGAATCCACCAGCGTCAGCACGCCTTCCCCGGCGGCAAAGACGACACGGTCAACATCGTTGGTGGCGCGTGCCATTAAATCACCGGTGCGGTGACGCAGATAAAATTCCGGGTGCTGGCGGCTTAACTGGCGATAAAAGTCTTCCCGCAGTTCGACCGCGAGTTGGTAGGACGCACCGAACAACAGCACGCGCCAGACGTAGCGCAGCAGATAGACCACGATGGCAATCGCCACCATAAGGCCGATCCACATCCAGATGGTCGTCGCGGTGTAGTGTTGTTGGGTGACGCCGTCAACGACGTAGCCCACCACCTTCGGCGGGATCAGTTGAAGAATGGCGATAACCACCAGCAGCGCGACGGCGCCAAGATAGCGACGCCACTCCCGGCGGAAATACCAGCTTAATTGAGCAAATAATCGCACGCAGTAAAATTCCAGAGATAGTGTTATTCGATGGGAAGCGCTGTGGTGTATTTAATCTGTTCCATCGCAAAACTTGAGGTGACGTCCGACAGTCCGGGGACGCGATTCACCAGGCTTTTATAAAAATCATCGTAGCGTTTCATGTCGGCGACCTGTACCCGCATCAGGTAGTCGTATTCGCCTGCCATACGCCAGAAGCCGAGCACCTCGGGCATCTGGCTGACTTCATTTACAAAACGACTATACCATTCACTGCTGTGATGTTGCGTTTTTATCAGCACAAACGCGGTGAGGCCGAGGCCCAGTTTCTCCGCATCCAGCAACGCCACGCGCCCAAGCAGAATGCCTTCATCTTCCAGCCGCTTGAGCCGCTTCCAGCAGGGTGTGGTGGTCAGATTAACGGCATCGGCCAGTGCCTGCAAAGAGAGGGTGCAGTCCGTTTGCAGCAGCGAAAGCAGCTTGCGGTCAATTTTATCTAACATCGCTGTCCTCAGGAGAAAATTTTTCTCCTGTAAGTCTATTTTAAAGTGGAGATAGCAACAATTTTTTCCGCATCTTTCGCTAAGCTAGGCACAAAATGACAAATGGAAAATCACCATGAACAGCACCTGGGTCAAAAACGCCATTAGCGAAATTAACGCCGACTATCAACGTAGCGCCGACACGCACCTGATTCGTCTGTCGCTGCCGGCGTTTCCCGGCATTCAGCTCTACTTAAAAGATGAAAGCACTCACCCAACCGGCAGCCTGAAACATCGTCTGGCGCGGTCGCTGTTCCTGTATGGCCTGTGCAACGGCTGGATCAAAGAAGGCACGCCCATTATTGAAGCATCTTCCGGTTCTACTGCCGTGTCGGAAGCCTATTTCGCTCGCCTGCTGGGGCTGCCTTTTATTGCCGTCATGCCCTCATGCACGGCAAAACGCAAAATCGAACAGATTGAGTTTTACGGCGGACGCTGCCATTTCGTGCAAAGCGCCTGCGAAATTTATGCCGCCTCCGAAAAGCTGGCGCGTGAACTGAACGGTCACTATATGGACCAGTTTACTTTCGCCGAACGCGCGACCGACTGGCGCGGAAACAACAACATCGCCGACAGCATCTTCCGCCAGATGAGCCATGAACCTAACCCAATCCCTGACTGGATTGTGATGAGCGCGGGCACTGGCGGTACGTCGGCGACCATTGGCCGCTACATTCGCTGTCAGGGGCACAACACACAGTTAATGGTGGTCGATCCGCAAAACTCGGTGTTTATGGATTACTGGCAAAGCCGAGACGGTAGCCTGCGCAGCAGCGTTGGCAGTAAAATTGAAGGGATTGGCCGTCCGCGCGTCGAGCCCTCCTTCATTCCTGATGTTGTCGATGACATGCTTCGGGTACCGGATGCGGCAAGCGTCGCCACCGCGCAATGGCTGGAAAGCCAGTTAGGTCGGAAGGTTGGCGCGTCAACCGGTACCAACATGTGGGGCGCATTGCAACTGGCCGCGCGGATGCGTAAAGAGGGGCGTAGCGGGTCCATCGTGACGCTACTGTGCGACAGCGGCGAGCGATATCTGGAAACCTATTACAACGCAGAATGGGTAAAAGAAAATATCGGCGATCTCGCGCCGTGGCAGGCGGAAATTGAGTGCCTGCTGGCGAGATAAACAAAAAAAGCCGGGCTAATATGCCCGGCTTGCTGGAAAGGTCTCATTATTCGGGGGAATAAGGAAGGTTGGGTTTGTCCAGCCAATGAGTCAAATAGTGGGAGACCGCCTGATTCTGGCAGTGTCCTATAACCGGTAGGTGCGGCAATGCCGCTTTCAGTTGCCCCATCGCGTTGCCCATCACCAGGCCACGCCCGACCAGGCTCAGCATTTCGCGATCGTTCATAGCATCGCCAAACGCCATACATTCCTGCATCGTCAGGCCAAGATGTGCGCTAAGCACCGTCAGCGCCGCGCCCTTGTTGCAGCCAACAGGCAATACTTCCAGGCAATCAACCGCCGAAAAGCAGAGATGCGCACGATCGCCCAATGCCTCCTGTAGCTGAATACTCAAACGCACCAGATCATCGTGATCGCCACAGAAACAGATCTTGGTCACCTCGTGGGCCGGGATCTGACGCAGATCGCGCAGCTGATAGTGAAAGCCGCTGTACATATGCGCCTGCAACATTTCGGGGATCGCTTTGCCGGTGAACCAGCCGTTATCGTTGAAAACGTGCATGCTGGCGTGGGTTTCCCAGCGGGCATGCAACACTTCATCGGCCACGTCCGGGGCGAGGTCGCTACGATGCATGACATCGCCGTGCAGAGAGTGAACGCGGGTTCCGTTGCCGGTAATCAGGAAAGCGTCGAGCGCCAGTTGATCAATCAGCGGGCGCATTTCAAGCACGTGCCGACCCGTGGCGAAGGTCAGCGTAATGTCGCGTTCACGCAGGCGCTTGAGCGTGGCGATCGTCTCATTACCCAGCCGATGATCGGGCATCAGCAGAGTGCCATCCATATCAAATGCCGCCAGTTTTGCCATTTTATCTCCGCCTGTGATCCCGCTCTCTTGCGTACCAGTATTGCCTGAGATATACGGAAGTAATACTGAATTGTTCATATTTATTGTTCCGGGTTTTTATGCGACTGCTTAACCGATTAAACCAGTTTCAGCGCCTGTGGCTGCCCTCTTCCGGCGCACCGCAGCAGGTCACCATTGCCGATCTCGCGGCGCGCTGTTTTTGCAGTGAGCGACACGTCCGCACCCTGCTGCGTCAGGCAAACGAGGCGGGCTGGCTCAGTTGGCAGGCGCAGTCCGGGCGCGGAAAGCGCGGTACGCTAACCTTCCACACGACGCCGGATGCACTGCGTAATGAGATGATGGAGCTGGCATTAAACAGCGGTCAGCAACACAATGCGCTGGAGCTGGCACAGCTGGCGCCAGTGGAACTGCGCGCGCTGCTGCACCCTTTTTTGGGCGGTCAGTGGCAGAACAATACGCCGACGCTGCGTATCCCTTACTATCGTCCGCTGGAGCCATTGCATCCTGGGTTTTTAGTGGGTCGCGCCGAACAGCATTTAGCCGGGCAAATCCATTCCGGACTGACCCGCTTTGGCCGCGATAGCGCCCGCCCGGAAGGCGATCTTGCGCATCACTGGGAGGTATCGGCAGATGGACTGCGCTGGCAGTTCTATATACGCTCCACCCTGCACTGGCACAATGGCGACCCCATCGAAACGCGACAACTCAGGCAACGGCTGGAAATGCTGCTGACGCTACCCGGTTTACGCAGACTGTTTGCCAGCGTGGAACAAATCGCCCAACCCCACGCCCAGTGCCTGAGCTTTACGCTTGCTCGCCCGGATTACTGGCTGCCGCATCGGCTGGCAAGCTATTGCAGCGTGCTGGCGCATCCGGACGATCCCACGCTCGGCAGCGGCCCGTTCCAGCTAAAGATCTTTGAGCCTGAGCTGGTTCGTCTGGAAAGCCACCATCGTTATCATCTGGGGCATCCGCTGTTGCAGGCGATCGAGTTCTGGATCACCCCACAGCTGTTCGAACAGGATCTCGGCACCAGTTGCCGTCATCCGGTGCAAATCGCCGTCGGCGAAGCGGAAGAGCTCAGCCAGTTGCGGCTGGTGAGCAACAGCATCAGTCTCGGCTTCTGCTACCTGACGTTTCGTCAGAGTTCACGGCTTTCAAAAGCGCAGGCGCAGCGGGTGATTTCACTGATTCATCACAGCGGTCTGCTGCAATCATTGCCGGTGGATGAAAACCTGATTACCCCCAGCCAGGCGCTGCTTCCCGGCTGGGCAATTCCGCCTGCGCCGGAAGACGACACGCCCCTGCCGCCACATCTGACGCTGCATTATCATCTGCCTGTTGAATTGCACACCATGGCCGGGGAGCTTAAACGGGCGCTGGCACAGCAGGGCTGTGAACTGACGCTCTGCTTCCACGATGCAAAAAGCTGGGACGATTATCCGGATCTGGATCAGGCCGATCTGCTGATGGGCGATCGGTTGATTGGCGAAATGCCGGAATACACGCTTGAACAGTGGCTGCGCTGCGATCCGTTATGGCCCGCCATACTGAGCGAGTCACGTTACGCAACGCTGATTACCGCGCTGGATGCCGCGCAGGCGCAGGAGAATGAGACACAGCGTATCGCGGCGCTGAAAACCATCTTCACCCTGTTAATGGAAGAAGGCATGCTGACGCCTTTGTTTAACTATCAATATCAAATCAGCGCGCCGCCGGGCGTAAACGGTATTCACCTGAACGCGCGCGGCTGGTTTGATTTCACCCAGGCCTGGCTACCACCATCAACGCGGTGAAGAAGCTGGTCGGCACGCTGCCTGCGCGTTACCATAGCGTCTTTATCGTCATCAACAGGAAATGCTATGAAACGCGCGGTTGTCGTCTTTAGCGGCGGACAAGATTCCACTACCTGCCTGGTGCAGGCGCTCCATCAATATGATGAGGTTCACTGCGTCACTTTTGATTATGGTCAGCGTCATCGCGCAGAGATCAACGTCGCCCGTGAGCTGGCATTAAAACTGGGCGCGCGTGCTCATAAAGTGCTCGACGTCACCCTGCTTAATGAACTGGCGGTCAGCAGCCTGACGCGCGACAGTATTCCGGTGCCGGACTATGAACCGGAGGCTGACGGTATTCCGAATACCTTTGTGCCGGGGCGTAATATTCTGTTCCTGACTCTGACGGCGATTTACGCCTATCAGGTAAAGGCCGAAGCGATCATCACGGGCGTTTGTGAAACCGATTTTTCCGGCTACCCGGACTGCCGCGACGAATTTGTGAAGGCGCTGCATCATGCGGTTAGCCTTGGCATGGCGAAAGATATTCGTTTCGAAACGCCGCTGATGTGGCTCGATAAAGCCGAAACCTGGGCGCTGGCGGACTACTGGGGCAAGCTCGACCTGGTGCGCAGTGAAACCCTGACCTGCTATAACGGTATTAAAGGCGATGGCTGCGGGCATTGCGCGTCCTGTCATCTGCGGGCTAACGGGCTGAACCACTATCTGGCGGATAAAGTCGGCGTGGCAGCAACGATGAAGCAGAAAACCGGGTTGAAGTAAACGCGGTGGGTTGCTGGGGGCCCTGCGCCTGCCCGGCCTACAGACCAGAGCCAGGTATTGATGGAATCTTTGTAGGCCCGGTAAGCACAGCGCCACCGGGCAATATGCACTTACGCGACCATCTGCTCCAGGTGTTCGCGTAATTCCCCTTCCAGAGGCAACGCCTTCTGCGTTTTCAGGTCAATGCAGACAAACGTAATCAATGCATCCGCCACTACCTGCCCTTCCGGGTCCAGCGTGACCACCTGGCTTAATACACCGCTTTTCCCGTTTAGCTGCTCCACTTTACTGGTTACCGTAAGTACATCGCTCAGCACCGCCGGGCGGCGGTAGTTAATGTTGATGTTCACCACCACAAAGGCGATATGGTGCGCGGTCATCCACTGGAAACTGGCGCTGTTTTCCAGCCCATCCCAGCGGGCTTCTTCCAGAAACTCCAGATATCGGGCGTTATTGACGTGCTGATACACGTCCAGGTGATACCCGCGAACTTTAATTTTTGTCTGCATAGCGCCATAGCCTTACATGTTATTAGAAGAGTCAGAGGTCACACCACTGGTATGACCTCTTTAGTCTGGCAAAATTTGACGCCAGCGCAAGCTGCGAGTAGCAATTAAAGCGTAAGGTGGTTCAAATTACGTTCCACCAGCGCGTTACCCATTCCGGGTACCTGCTTCAGATCGTCCACCGTTTTGAACGGGCCGTACTCCTCGCGATAGCTGACAATCGCCTGCGCTTTCTTCAGCCCCACCCCGTTCATTGCCTGTGCCAGTTCTTCCGCCGAGGCCGAGTTGATGCTGACTTTACTGCCACCCTCATCATCGGTTTTCGCCGCAGGCACCGCTTTCGTCTGCTCGGAACTCGCCTTCGCGCTTTGCGTCGCCGTCGGTTTTGCCCCGGCAGTGGAAGCTGCCTGCGCGCTTAAACTCATCCCCATGCAAGACATGACTGCGGCAATCGCCAGCATTTTGATTCCACGTTTCATACTGATTTCTCCTTGTTGATTGATAGCGAAGCCACCATAGCGGGGTGCGAAAAACAATTCAAAAGGCAGATTTCAAATGTGGAAAAGGCCGCGAAAGCGGCCTTTGAGGTGTGCACTGCATTACAAATTAATGCGAGGAGGGTTCCGATTATTGTTGCTGGTCGACAATGTCGCCCATCTTAATCTTCGCCGCTTTACGCAGGTTGCTCATCAACGCTTCGAACGCGATTTGCGCGTTGTTCTGGGTGATACCCTGAACCATCGCTTTCTTCTGCGCTTCCGGCATTTCACCCGCTTTCACTTCGTCCAGCGCCAGCAGAACCACGTTGCCCTGCATGTCGTTGCCCATACCGAAGCTTGGTTTGCCAGGCTTCGGTAACGGCAGTCCGAAGGTTGCCTGGCTCAGCGGATCCTGACCCGTACGGCTCAGGGTTTTGGTTTCGCCAAAGCGCAGACCTGCAACTTTCATCGCCTCGTCACCTTTACCGTCTTTCAGCGCAGCCAGCAGTTTTTCAGCATCGAGTTTCGCCTGCTGCTCTGCTTTGTTGTGCTTAACGATATCGGTCACCTGCGCTTTCACTTCATCCAGCGGTTTCACGCTTTCGGCTTTGTGCTCAGCCACACGCAGAACAAAAGCACGATCGCCATCGACGGTGATGATGTCGGAGTTGTTACCCGGCGCGCCGTTTTCACCCACCAGACCACCGTTGAAGATAGCGTCCGTAACCGGTTTGAAGTTCAGTTCAGCCGGAACGTTATCGTGACCAAACCAGCCGGTCACTGCCGCTTTCACACCAGCAACCTGCTCAGCACCCGCCAGAGAGTCGTTGTCGCTGCTGGCGGCATCGCTGACTTTCTGCTGCAGGGCATAGTAGGCATCCAGCGCTTTTTCCTGTTTCACTTTGTCAGCGATTTGCGCGTGAACATCGGCCAGCGGTTTCACCTGCTCCGGCTGTACATCGTCAAGACGTGCAATCAGGAAGCCCACGGAAGATTTGATGACGCCTGACAGCTGGCCTTTCTCTTTCAGACCCGCATCTTTCAGTTCTGGCACGGTGGCAGAATCTTCCAGCCAGCCCATGTCACCACCGTTACGTTTAGAGATAACGTCGGTAGATTTCTCTTTGGCAATGGTCGCAAAGTCACCGCCGTTGTTTAGCTCATCAAGGATGGCTTTGGCATCGGCTTCGGTTTTGGTCTGGATGATGCTGTAACGTTTACGCTCAGGCTGAGTAAACTCATCCTTGTGCTGGTCGTAGTAGGCCTGTACGTCTTCTTCAGACGCGGAAGCCGGCATGTTCGCCGCATCAAGCTTAATGTAGGTCACGCGGAACTGTTCCGGCGCAACAAACTGACCTTTATTCTGTTCGTAGTAGCTGGCAACTTCCTGATCGCTTACCTGCTGCTTCGCGGCCAGCGCGTTGACATCGATGGTGGCTTCACGCACCAGACGCTGCTGGGAAACCAGCGCGGCCAACTGATCGGTTTCACCCGGCAGCATAAAATCGGTACCCGCAACGGCGCTAATCAGCTGGTTAGTGGTCAGCTGGTTACGCAGCGCCTGCGCGTATTGATCGGCGGTCATCCCCATTTGATTCACCAGCGCGTTGTAGCGGGTGTTATCGAATTTACCTTCGTTCTGGAAGGCCGGGGTCGCGAAGATGGCTTTGCGCACCTGCTCATCGCTAATGCCGAGACCCAGCTCTTTAGCGTATTGATCGAGCAGCGCTTCGTCCACCAGGCGGCTCAGCACCTGCTGACGCATCGTTTTGATGTAATTTTCGTTCGCCGCCAGTTCGGAGAATTGATCGCCCATCTGCTGCTGCATACGATTACGTTCGCTGGCAACAGCGTTTTCAAACTGACCGCGGCTGATTTCCTGGCCATTCACCTTCGCGGCATAGTTGTTGCCGCCGCCAATCAGATAGCCACTTACGCCGGTCAAAATGAACGACACAATAATGATACCGAAAATTACCTTGAGCACGACGCTATTGGCTGCCGTGCGTAAATTGTCCATCATGGTGTAACAACACTCCGCTGTAGGTGACTTTTATACCCGTCCTGCCGCAGGTTGCTGACAACCCGGCAAATTCAGAGCAAATACCTCGTGCAGCATAGCACGTCTCGACCGCTGCGCGTGAGGCCGTATTTTGACAAGAAAACGGGGCCGTTGTCAGCCCGAAACGCGTAGAAACTCGCAGAAAGTGACATTTTGGACATAAAAAAAGGCACATCGTTCGATGCGCCCTTGTACTGTGTCACATTCCCAAACGGGAGAGCGATCAGTTTACCGCGTCTTTCAGTGCTTTACCTGCACGGAACGCCGGTACTTTCGCTGCAGCGATGGTGATCTCTTTACCCGTTTGCGGATTGCGGCCAGTACGGGCAGCACGCTCTTTAACGGCAAAAGTACCAAAACCTACCAGCGCAACATCATCCCCGGATTGCAGAGATTCAGTAACAGAAGCAATTAAAGCGTCTAACGCACGTCCAGCCGCAGCTTTGGAGATATCCGCGCCAGCAGCAATTTTGTCAATCAGTTGAGATTTATTCACTGTTCTCTTCCTCTCTTTATTATTTATATCGCACCTGAATCCTTCACGGTGCAACGCGCAGCAGTTATATCAGGACTGTCATGCCCTTACAACAATAGTTGTCGATAACAGCCCTGTCAGGGTCTTAAATTAGCGAGACAAAAAAAGGCTGGCAAGTGTGTTTTCACCTGCCAGCCCTGTTTTTATTGACGCTCTTTGCGCGAGGTCACTATTTTGCGGTTACAACCTGCATCCCAGTGGGCTCATTTTGCAGCGCAAGGGCCAGAACTTCCTCGATACGTTTCACCGGGTGAATATCAAGATCGGCCAGAACGTTGTCCGGAATCTCTTCCAGATCGCGCTTATTCTCATCCGGAATCAGAACAGTCTTAATGCCGCCACGGTGTGCCGCCAGCAGTTTTTCCTTCAGACCGCCAATCGGTAGCACCAGACCACGCAGGGTAATTTCCCCTGTCATTGCCACATCGGCGCGAACCGGGTTACCGGTCAGGCAAGAAACCAGCGCAGTGCACATGGCGATACCGGCGCTTGGGCCATCTTTCGGCGTTGCCCCTTCCGGCACGTGAACGTGGATATCGCGTTTTTCGTAGAAATCCGGGTTGATACCCAGTTTTTCTGCACGCGCGCGTACCACGGTCAGCGCAGCCTGAATGGACTCCTGCATGACTTCGCCCAGCGAACCGGTATAGGTCAGTTTGCCTTTACCCGGCACACAGGCGGTTTCGATGGTCAGCAGATCGCCGCCTACTTCCGTCCATGCCAGGCCAGTCACCTGACCGACGCGGTTTTCGTCATCCGCACGGCCGTAGTCGAAGCGTTGAACGCCGAGGTAATCGTGCAGATTGTCGCCGTTAATGTCGATGTGCTTCAGGGATTTATCCAGCAGTAGCTGTTTAACCGCCTTACGGCACAGTTTCGAAATTTCACGCTCAAGGCTACGCACGCCCGCTTCACGGGTGTAGTAACGAATAATGCCGACAATCGCGCTGTCATCCACCGTCAGTTCGCCTTTTTTCAGGGCGTTACGTTCGATTTGCTTCGGCAGCAGGTGCTGTTTCGCAATGTTCAGTTTCTCGTCTTCGGTATAACCGGACAGACGAATCACTTCCATACGGTCCAGCAGCGGTGCCGGAATATTCATGGAGTTCGAGGTCGCAACGAACATGACGTCGCTGAGATCGTAATCCACTTCCAGATAGTGATCGCTGAACGCCACGTTCTGCTCTGGATCCAGCACTTCTAACAGGGCTGAAGCCGGATCGCCACGCATATCGGACGACATTTTGTCGATTTCATCGAGCAGGAACAGCGGGTTTTTAACGCCCACTTTCGCCATTTTCTGAATCAATTTACCCGGCATAGAGCCGATGTAGGTACGGCGGTGACCGCGAATTTCCGCTTCATCACGCACGCCGCCCAGCGCCATACGAATGTACTTACGTCCAGTCGCTTTAGCGATAGATTGACCCAGAGAGGTTTTACCCACCCCCGGCGGCCCAACCAGGCACAGAATCGGGCCTTTAATTTTGTTCACACGGCTTTGAACCGCAAGATACTCAAGGATACGGTCTTTCACACGCTCAAGGCCGTAATGGTCGGTATCGAGGATTTCCTGCGCCTGACGAAGGTCTTTTTTGACCTTGCTGCGGGCATTCCACGGCACCTGAACCATCCAGTCGATATACCCGCGAACCACGGTCGCTTCGGCTGACATCGGCGACATCATTTTCAGCTTCTGCAGTTCGGCTTCGGTTTTCTCTTTCGCCTCTTTCGGCATTTTCGCCGCGTCAATCTTACGCTTCAGCGCTTCGTTTTCGTCCGGTGCGTCGTCCATCTCGCCGAGCTCTTTCTGAATCGCTTTCATTTGCTCATTCAGATAGTACTCACGCTGAGATTTTTCCATCTGCTTTTTAACGCGGTTGCGAATGCGTTTCTCAACCTGCAGCAGATCGATTTCCGACTCCATCATCGCCATCAGATATTCAAGGCGTTCATTGATGTCAGACATTTCGAGCACAGACTGCTTGTCCGCCAGTTTCAGCGGCATGTGCGCAGCGATGGTGTCAGCCAGACGTGCAGGATCGTCGATGCTGTTCAGCGACGTCAGCACTTCTGGTGGGATTTTTTTGTTTAGCTTGATGTAGCCTTCAAACTGGCTAATCGCGGTACGAACCAGCACTTCCTGCTCGCGTTCTTCGATATCCGGTGATTCCAGATATTCCGCTTTTGCCGAAAAGTGTTCCCCGTTATCCGACAACGTGGTGATACGCGCACGCTGCAAGCCTTCAACCAGCACTTTAACAGTGCCATCCGGCAGCTTCAGCATTTGCAAAATAGAGGCCACGGTCCCGACGGTGAAAAGATCGTTTACACCCGGCTCATCCGTCGATGCTTCTTTCTGCGCAACCAACATGATTTTTTTATCATGATCCATGGCGGCTTCAAGGCAACGGATAGATTTTTCCCGCCCTACAAACAAGGGTATGACCATGTGCGGATAAACCACCACATCGCGCAACGGCAATACGGGGATTTCAATGCGTTCAGAACGCTCAGGATTCATAGAGCTCTCTCTTAGTTTAATGTCCGCCAGGTAATCAGATGACACAAGTGTGCGTCATGCCATCATTAACATGTATGTCAGTATATGGGGATGTATTCCACACATTCAACGCCATGATTACGGAAAAATAAAAGGGGAGATAAAATCCCCCCTTTTTGATTAACTGATTGTATGAATTGGCGAATTATTCACCAGAGGCTTGCTGCGCTTCCGGCTTACCGTAAATCAGCAGCGGTTTGCTCTGGCCGCCAATCACCGACTCATCGATAACCACTTTTTCGACGTCTTCCATGGAAGGCAGATCGTACATGGTATCGAGCAGTGCGGCTTCGACGATAGAGCGCAGACCACGCGCGCCGGTTTTACGGATCATCGCTTTCTTGGCAATCGCGTCGAGCGCTTCATCGCGGAATTCGAGATCCACACCTTCCAGATTGAACAACGCCTGATACTGTTTGGTCAGGGCATTTTTCGGCTCTTTCAGGATCTGAATCAGCGCCTCTTCGCTCAGCTCATTGAGCGTTGCAACCACCGGCAGACGACCAATAAATTCCGGGATCAGACCAAATTTGATCAAATCTTCCGGCTCAACCTGCGTCAGCAGTTCACCTTCGCTGGCTTTATCGGTTTTCGATTTCACGGTCGCGCCAAAGCCGATACCGGAACCTGTTTCTACACGGTTAGCGATAACTTTATCGAGGCCCGCAAATGCGCCGCCGCAGATAAACAGAATCTTGGAGGTATCAACCTGCAAGAACTCCTGCTGCGGATGTTTACGGCCACCCTGAGGTGGAACAGCAGCGACGGTGCCTTCAATCAGTTTCAGCAACGCCTGCTGAACGCCTTCGCCCGAGACATCACGGGTGATAGACGGGTTATCAGATTTACGCGAAATCTTATCGATTTCATCAATGTAGACAATGCCGCGCTGGGCTTTCTGTACATCGTAATCGCATTTCTGCAGCAGTTTCTGAATGATGTTTTCGACGTCTTCACCCACATAACCGGCTTCGGTCAGGGTGGTGGCGTCAGCCATGGTGAACGGTACATCCAGCAGGCGTGCCAGCGTTTCAGCCAGCAGCGTTTTACCGGAACCGGTCGGGCCAATCAGCAGAATGTTACTTTTGCCCAGCTCAACGCCGTTGCTGGTATCACCATTGCGCAGACGTTTGTAGTGGTTATACACCGCTACGGCCAGGACCTTTTTCGCCTGTTCCTGACCGATGACATAGTCATCCAGGTGATGGCGAATTTCATGTGGCGTCGGCAATGCACTACGTTCACGATGCGGCGCCACTTCTTTAATCTCTTCGCGAATGATGTCATTACACAAATCAACACATTCGTCGCAGATATACACTGACGGCCCGGCGATCAGCTTACGCACTTCATGCTGGCTTTTGCCGCAAAAAGAGCAATACAACAATTTGCCCGAACCATCTTTGCGTTTATCTGTCATGAGTCAAAACCTCTTTTTAAGTTCTTTGTGCCGCATATGACGACGCAAATGCCATTCTCAAGCGCAAGCCGCTACGCAAGCGTTGTGCCGCCCATACATAGTATAGCGGCACACTCACGCTCCGGGCATCAATTACGATGGGTCAGGATGGAGTCGACCAAACCGTACTCTACCGCCTCTGAAGCAGACAGGAAGCGATCGCGCTCGGTGTCGCGTTCGATCTGCTCAAGAGATTGACCCGTGTGATGAGCCATAAGTTCATTCATGCGCCCTTTCACTTTCAGGATTTCACGCGCGTGGATTTCGATATCCGTCGCCTGACCCTGATAGCCGCCCAGCGGCTGGTGAATCATGACGCGCGAGTTCGGCAGGCAGAAACGCTTGCCTTTCGCCCCTGCGGTCAGCAGGAATGCGCCCATGGACGCCGCCTGGCCCATACAAATGGTGCTCACGTCAGGCTTGATGAACTGCATGGTGTCATAAATCGACATCCCGGCGGTGATGACGCCGCCTGGAGAGTTAATGTACAGGTAAATATCTTTTTCCGGGTTTTCCGCTTCCAGAAACAGCATCTGCGCTACGATCAGGTTCGCCATGTGGTCTTCCACCTGGCCGGTCAGAAAGATAACGCGCTCCTTAAGAAGACGGGAGTAGATATCAAAAGAACGTTCACCGCGTGAGGTCTGTTCGATGACCATCGGCACCAGGGCCATATGGGGTGCAAAGTTATCTCGTTCGCCACTGTATGACATTTCCGTCTCCTGGATAAAAAAATGAAACCTGCTGTACTGCCTGCTTGCTGTACTCATTGTACCTTGTGGACGGTTTACCAGCCATCGCAGCTAATACTTCCCCTTTTATGGGGACGAATCCACCCTATTTCAAGCATAACAATATTTTGCCGTTACGCTAACACCGAAACTGTGTTTTATCACGCTTACGCTGTCTATCAGTGCGATAAAAAAAACCCGCTGCCGGAAGGCAACGGGTTTTTGCTCAAACTTTAAACGCAGGAAGCGAAATTACGCCTGCTGGTTCATCAGTTCGTTGAAGGAAGTTGCTTTTTCAGACACTTTCGCTTTTTCCAGAACCGCTTCAACAGCCTGTTCTTCCAGAGCGACGCTGCGCATGTTTTCCATCAATTCTTTGTTTTTGCTGTAGAACTCGATCACTTCTTTCGGATCTTCGTAGGCAGAAGCCATTTCTTCGATCAGAGTCGCAACGCGAGCTTCGTCAGCTTTCAGTTCGTGGGTACGAATTACTTCGCCCAGCAGCAGACCAACCACTACACGACGTTTAGCCTGTTCTTCGAACAGTTCACGCGGCAGTTCCATCGCTTGCTGCTGGTTGCCACCGAAACGCTGAGCAGCCTGACGACGCAGAACGTCGATTTCGCTGTCAATCAGGGCAGCCGGAACGTCGATTTCGTTCGCTTTTACCAGGCCTTCGATCGCCTGAGTTTTAACACGGTTACGTACTGCGCCTTTCAGCTCACGTTCCATGTTTTTACGCACTTCTGCACGCAGACCTTCAACGGAACCATCTTCAACGCCGAAACGTTTGATGAATTCAGCAGTCAGTTCCGGCAGTTCACGTTCTTCAACTTTTTTCAGGTTGATAACGAATTTCGCTGCTTTACCTTTCAGGTTTTCAGCGTGGTATTCTTCCGGGAAGGTGACGTCGATGGTGAACTCTTCACCCGCTTTGTGACCTTTGATACCGTCTTCGAAGCCTGGGATCATACGACCCTGACCCATTGCCAGTACGAAATCAGTCGCTTTGCCGCCTTCGAATTCTTCGCCGTCTACAGAACCGGTGAAATCAACGGTAACACGGTCTTCAGCGTCAACTGCGCCGTCTTTGTCTTTCCAGTTCGCCTGCTGTTTACGCAGGGTGTCCAGCATGCCGTCAACGTCGGCTTCGGTCACTTCAACAACCGGTTTTTCAACTTCGATTGCGTCCAGGCCTTTCAGCTCAACTTCCGGATACACTTCGAATTCAACCGCGTAGGTGAAGTCTTCGCCCAGTTTGTATTCGCCCGGAACGTAGTTCGGTGCGCCAGCCGGGTTGATTTTTTCTTTGATGATCGCATCAACGAAGTTGCGGCTCATCAGGTCACCCAGCACGTCCTGGCGAACAGATGCGCCATAACGCTGAGCAACAACATTCATTGGTACTTTGCCCTTACGGAAGCCGTCAATGCGTACTTTTTTCGCTACGTTGACCAGCTCGCTTTTTACAGCAGTTTCGATGCTGTCAGCAGGGATAGTAATCGTTACGCGGCGGCCAAGGCCCTGAGTGGTTTCAACTGAAACTTGCATCTTGTTACCTCAAAAAAATCACAGTGCTCGGTCAACTCTGAGTTTTGCCTCGCAATACCGGGATGTTCTCTTTAAATCAGATTCACATTCCGTGTCGCCAGAATCATCCCGAAGACATTCCGAAAAATAAGACGCGCATTATAGCGGCATCACTGATATGAGTCGAGAACGGTTGTTATGCCTGGATGCGGCTTTTTTCACAATTCCCGGCGAATTTTTGTCTGAAAAAGGTCAAACGGGTCCATTTTTCAGACAAAACAAAACGGCCCGCAGGCCGTTTTCTCATAAATCTGTACGCAACATACTGGAAAAGTTCCTTTCGTTGCAAATGCCTTTTCTACGCGAGACTGCCCGCGCCACGACACGGTGGTGATGCGACGACTGTATCCTGTAACCCCTCCCACTCTTTGCGCGTGTAGGTGTGCAACGCCAGAGCGTGCACCGTGGAAGCCAGTTCCTCCGTTAACGTGCCATAGATCATGCGATGGCGATTGAGAAAACGTTCACCGGTGAAACGATCGCTGACCAGCACCACTTTGAAGTGGCTTTCAGAACCCGCCGGTACGTTGTGACGATAGCTCTCATCCGTCACTTCGAGGAACACAGGTTCAAACGCTGCCCTTAATTTTTCTTCTATATGTTCACGTATCATCATGAAGTTACTCCTCCGACAACGTTGAGATGCCGTCTATCCCTTTAAATGTTAGCCGCTTTTACCGTTTCCATTACACAAAGACAACAAAAAATTAGCGTTTGTCTGATGTGAACCGGCAAACCAATGGCGTTAACTGCCTTCTCACGCCTTTTACGCCTCACGCCGAGGTCATTGTTGCGGCGCAAGGTTATAAAACGCACAACACGATGAATTTACATGCATTGCCTACTTCCCCTTGCCGTTGGCGATGTTATGATGGCGGGAATTTTCAGTAAACAATGCGTTTGAGACCCTGAACATGTTAAAAAAAATCCTCTTTCCCTTAGTAGCACTGTTTATGTTGGCAGGATGTGCCACGCCGCCGACCACCATTGATGTGTCTCCTAAAATGACTCTGCCGCAGCAGGATCCAAGCCTGATGGGCGTAACCGTCAGCATCAACGGCGCTGACCAGCGTCAGGATCAGGCGCTGGCCAAAGTCACCCGCGACAACCAGCAGGTTACCCTGACTGCCTCTCGCGACCTGCGCTTCCTGTTACAAGAAGTGCTGGAAAAACAGATGACCGCACGCGGTTATATGATTGGGCCTAACGGTGCGGTCGATCTGCAGATCATCGTCAGCAACCTGTATGCGGATGTCTCACAGGGCAACGTGCGTTACAACATCTCCACCAAAGCGGATATCGCCATCATCGCCACCGCGAAGAATGGCAACAAGATGACCAAAAACTATCGCGCCAGCTACTCTGTAGAAGGGGCGTTCCAGGCATCGAACAAAAATATCGCTAATGCTGTAAACAGCGTTCTGACCGATACCATTGCCGATATGTCTCAGGACACCAGCGTCCACGACTTTATCAAGCAAAACGCGCGTTAATCCCACTAAACTGACCCGACACCACGTCGGGTCAGTGCTATAAGAACATGTCCAGCCATTATTTACGTATTTTCCAACAACCTAAATCAGCCATTCTGCTGATTCTTGGTTTCGCCTCCGGTTTGCCCCTTGCACTCACCTCCGGGACGCTGCAAGCGTGGATGACCGTCGAAAACATCGATCTGAAAACAATCGGCTTCTTCTCCCTCGTCGGCCAGGCTTACGTCTTTAAGTTTCTCTGGTCGCCGGTGATGGATCGTTACACACCGCCGTTCCTGGGACGCCGTCGCGGGTGGCTGCTGACCACGCAATGTTTACTGTTAATCGCTATTGCCGCAATGGGCTTCCTTGAGCCCGCCTCGCAGTTACGCTGGATGGCGGCGCTGGCGGTGGTGATTGCCTTCTGCTCGGCCTCTCAGGACATCGTTTTTGACGCCTGGAAAACCGACGTTCTGCCTGCGGAAGAACGCGGCGCGGGTGCGGCTATCAGCGTGCTCGGCTATCGCCTGGGGATGCTGGTTTCCGGTGGCCTGGCGCTGTGGCTGGCCGATAAATGGCTGGGCTGGCAAGGCATGTACTGGCTGATGGCGGCGCTGCTGGTGCCGTGTATTATCGCCACCCTGCTCGCACCCGAGCCCAGTGATGTCATTCCTGTGCCGCGCAGCCTTGAACAAGCGGTTGTCGCACCGTTAAAAGACTTCTTTGGCCGTAACAACGCGTGGCTGATTCTGCTACTGATCGTGATGTACAAACTCGGCGACGCTTTCGCCATGAGTCTGACGACCACCTTTTTGATTCGCGGCGTCGGTTTTGATGCCGGTGAAGTCGGAATGGTGAATAAAACCCTGGGCCTGTTTGCCACCATCCTTGGCGCGCTGTACGGCGGCGTTCTGATGCAGCGTTTAACGCTGTTCCGCGCACTGTTGATTTTTGGCATTCTGCAAGGCGCATCGAACGCGGGTTACTGGCTGCTGTCGGTCACCGATAAACATCTGTTCTCGATGGGCGCGGCGGTATTCTTCGAAAACCTGTGCGGCGGGATGGGCACTGCGGCGTTTGTTGCGTTGCTGATGACGCTGTGTAACAAGTCGTTTTCTGCCACCCAGTTCGCTCTGTTATCGGCGCTCTCTGCCGTGGGCCGCGTTTACGTTGGGCCTATCGCCGGTTGGTTCGTTGAAGCACATGGCTGGCCGACGTTCTATCTGTTCTCGGTTGTTGCCGCCGTTCCGGGAATTTTACTGCTGCTTGTCTGCCGCCGGACGCTGGAATATACCCAGCAAACCGAACAGTTTATGCCGCGCAGCACCTTCAGCGGGGGTTATCGCTTTGCCCTGCGCCTGTTGCTCATTGGCGCACTGTTGTTAGGCACGTGGCTGGTCATACTGGTATTTGATGCGCTGGATCTGGCGTCACTCCCCTTCTCGACCAGCGTTCTGGAAGCCGGGGCATTGATTGCCATTGCCGGTATTTTAGTCGGCTGTGTGCTTGATTATCTGGCGCTACGTAAAACACATCAGATGTAGTTCAGCACAAATCATGCGAGTCCTGAGTAGTCACTGTGAGTAATTATTTGGGGCTTGCTATGAAC
Source organism: Pseudocitrobacter sp. 73 (assembly GCF_008369545.1). NCBI lineage: Bacteria > Pseudomonadati > Pseudomonadota > Gammaproteobacteria > Enterobacterales > Enterobacteriaceae > Pseudocitrobacter > Pseudocitrobacter sp. 73. Next base: position 76,434 of record NZ_VTZO01000005.1, read on the forward strand.
CAACTGGATAATTTGTTGTTTCGTGCTTTTTAGAATTCTGGAAATTACTGGAACCAATAAAAAGCGCTTTATTTCGTTAACCGATTCAGCATCCACTCTATTATTTTTCCTTTACTGATTTGTCTAGATTTTGATGATTAATTGTTAATTATTTGTATATTATTGACAATGGTTATACCAATTGACATTTCATATCATCCTTTTATCCCCCTTTCGTTATAACGCCCGTCAAATGGGCGATCTGCCTGAAAAATAGACACAATTGGCAACATATGTGACATCAACGGCAGAACCCAGTAACAGATAACTGACAGAGAGCCATTCGCATTTACAGTAATGTAACTTTCCCGTAAAATACCCACACGCTTTAAGCGCCACCAAACCCCGTGGAATTGAGGTCGTTACATGAGACTCAGGAAATACAATAAAAGTTTGGGATGGTTGTCATTAATCGCAGGCACGGTTTTACTCAGTGGTTGCGATTCTGCACTTCTTGCCCCCAAAGGACAGATAGGACTGGAGCAACGTTCGCTCATACTGACGGCTTTCGGCCTGATGTTGATTGTCGTTATTCCCGCCATCTTGATGGCAGTTGGTTTCGCCTGGAAGTATCGTGCGAATAATAAAGATGCGAAGTATAGCCCGAACTGGTCACACTCCAATAAAGTGGAAGCTGTGGTCTGGACGGTACCTATCCTGATCATCCTGTTCCTCGCCGTACTGACGTGGAAAACCACGCACGCACTTGAACCAAGCAAACCGTTAGCCCATGACGAGAAGCCCATCACTATTGAAGTGGTTTCTCTGGACTGGAAATGGTTCTTCATTTATCCGGAACAAGGCATTGCTACCGTTAACGAAATCGCTTTCCCGGCGAACGTTCCGGTGCAGTTCAAAGTGACCTCGAACTCCGTGATGAACTCCTTCTTCATCCCGCGTCTGGGTAGCCAGATCTACGCGATGGCCGGTATGCAGACTAACCTGCACCTGATCGCCAACGAGCCGGGTATCTATGACGGTATTTCCGCCAGCTACAGTGGCCCGGGCTTCTCAGGTATGAAGTTCAAAGCCATTGCGACGCCGGATCGTGCCGCGTTCGACCAGTGGGTCGCGAAAGCGAAACAGTCTGGGAACACCATGGATGACATGGCGGCATTTGAGAAAGTGGCTGCACCGAGTGAATACAACAAGGTGGAGTACTTCTCCAGCGTGAAACCGGATTTGTTTAAGGCTATTACGGGCAAATTTATGTCTCACGACACAAACATGAAAATGTCCCAACCTGAAGGCGAGCACGCAGCGCATGAAGGAATGGAAGGCATGGACATGAGCCACGCGGAAGCCGCTCACTAAGGGGCCGAGGAAGAAAACGATGTTCGGAAAATTGACACTGGATGCAGTGCCGTTCCATGAACCAATTGTCATGGTAACGATAGCTGCAATTATCGTCGGGGGACTGGCGATACTGGCAGCGATCACTTATTTCGGTAAGTGGAGCTACCTTTGGAAAGAGTGGCTGACCTCGGTCGACCACAAACGCCTTGGCATCATGTATGTCATCGTCGCTATCGTCATGCTGCTGCGTGGCTTTGCCGACGCTATCATGATGCGTAGTCAGCAGGCGCTGGCTTCCGCGGGCGAGGCGGGCTTCCTGCCGCCACACCACTACGATCAGATCTTCACCGCTCACGGTGTCATCATGATCTTCTTCGTGGCGATGCCATTCGTTATCGGTCTGATGAACCTCGTGGTTCCGCTGCAGATTGGTGCGCGTGACGTTGCGTATCCATTCCTGAACAACCTGAGCTTCTGGTTCACGGTTGTCGGTGTGATTCTGGTTAACCTTTCTCTGGGCGTCGGTGAGTTCGCACAGACCGGTTGGCTGGCCTATCCGCCGTTGTCGGGAATTGAGTACAGCCCGGGCGTCGGGGTCGATTACTGGATATGGGCATTGCAGCTCTCCGGTGTCGGTACAACGCTGACGGGTATCAACTTCTTCGTCACTATCATCAAGATGCGTGCACCGGGCATGACCATGTTCAAGATGCCGGTATTTACCTGGGCATCGCTGTGCGCCAACATCCTGATTATCGCGTCCTTCCCAATTCTGACGGTTACCGTCGCGTTGCTGACCCTGGATCGCTATCTGGGCACCCATTTCTTCACCAATGATATGGGCGGCAACATGATGATGTACATCAACCTGATTTGGGCCTGGGGCCACCCGGAAGTGTACATCCTGGTTCTGCCGGTATTCGGTGTCTTCTCCGAAATCGCGGCGACCTTCTCGCGTAAACGCCTGTTTGGCTACACCTCGCTGGTGTGGGCGACCGTGTGTATTACCATCCTGTCGTTCATCGTTTGGCTGCACCACTTCTTTACGATGGGTGCGGGCGCGAACGTCAACGCCTTCTTCGGTATTACCACGATGATTATCGCCATCCCGACCGGGGTGAAGATCTTCAACTGGCTGTTCACCATGTACCAGGGCCGTATCGTATTCCACTCCGCCATGCTGTGGACGATCGGCTTTATCGTGACCTTCTCTGTAGGGGGTATGACCGGCGTACTGCTGGCGGTTCCGGGCGCAGACTTCGTGCTGCACAACAGCCTGTTCCTGATTGCGCACTTCCATAACGTCATTATCGGTGGTGTGGTCTTCGGGTGCTTCGCAGGTCTGACCTACTGGTGGCCGAAAGCCTTTGGCTTCACGCTGAACGAAACCTGGGGTAAACGCGCATTCTGGCTGTGGATCATCGGCTTCTTCGTGGCGTTCATGCCGCTGTACGTGCTGGGCTTCATGGGCATGACCCGTCGCCTCAGCCAGCAGATTGACCCGCAGTTCCACACCATGCTGGTTGTTGCAGCCTGTGGTGCGGCACTGATTGCTCTGGGTATCCTGTGCCAGCTGATTCAGTTCTACGTCTCTATTCGCGACCGCGACCAGAACCGTGACCTGACCGGTGACCCATGGGGTGGCCGTACGCTGGAGTGGGCAACCTCTTCCCCGCCTCCGTTCTATAACTTTGCCATTGTGCCGCAGATCCATGAACGCGATGCATTCTGGGAAATGAAAGAGAAAGGCGAAGCGTACAAACAGCCAGCGAAATATGAAGAAATTCATATGCCGAAAAACAGCGGTGCGGGCATCGTGATTGCCGCCTTCGCGACTATCTTCGGTTTCGCCATGATCTGGCATATCTGGTGGATGGCAATCGTCGGCTTCGCGGGCATTGTTATCAGCTGGATTGTGAAAAGCTTCGACGAGGACGTGGACTACTACGTGCCGGTCGCTGAAGTCGAAAAACTGGAAAACCAGCATTTCGATGAGATTTCTAAGGCAGGGCTGAAAAATGGCAACTGATACTTTGGCGCATAACGCCCACGCGCACGAACATGGGCACCACGATGCAGGTCCGAATAAGGTATTCGGTTTCTGGATCTACCTGATGAGCGACTGTATTTTGTTCGCCTGTCTGTTCGCAACTTACGCGGTGCTGGTAAACGGCACTGCGGGCGGCCCGACCGGTAAGGACATCTTCGAACTGCCGTTCGTTCTGGTGGAAACCTTCCTGCTGTTATTCAGTTCCATCACCTATGGCATGGCGGCTATCGCCATGTACAAAAACAACAAGAGCCAGGTCGTTTCCTGGCTCGCTCTGACCTTCCTTTTCGGGGCAGGGTTCATCGGGATGGAAATCTATGAATTCCATCACCTGATTGCTGAAGGTATGGGCCCGGATCGCAGTGGCTTCCTGTCCGCGTTCTTCGCGCTGGTAGGTACCCACGGTCTGCACGTCACCTCTGGTCTTATCTGGATGGCCGTGCTGATGATTCAGGTTTCCCGTCGCGGGCTGACCAGCACTAACCGCACCCGTATCATGTGCCTGAGCCTGTTCTGGCACTTCCTGGACGTCGTGTGGATCTGTGTGTTCTCTGTAGTTTATCTGATGGGGGCGATGTAATGAGTCATTCTACCGATCACAACGGCGCATCCCACGGCAGCGTGAAGTCCTATATGACGGGCTTTATCCTGTCCATCATCCTGACGGTGATTCCGTTCTGGATGGTGATGACGGGTTCAGCGTCGCCGGCGGTGATTCTGGGAACCATTCTGGTAACGGCGGTTGTGCAGATTCTGGTACACCTGGTGTACTTCCTGCACATGAACTCGAAGTCTGACGAAGGCTGGAACCTGACTGCGTTTGTCTTCACCGTGATCATCATTGCCATCGTGGTTGTAGGCTCCATCTGGATTATGTGGAACCTGAACTACAACATGATGGTTCACTAAGAGCGGCGAGTATGATGTTTAAGCAATACCTGCAAGTAACGAAACCAGGCATCATTTTTGGCAACCTGATCTCCGTGATCGGCGGTTTCCTGCTGGCCTCCAAGGGCAGCATCGATTACCCGCTGTTTGTCGCGACGCTGATTGGCGTGTCTCTGGTGGTCGCCTCGGGTTGTGTATTCAACAACTACATCGATCGTGACATCGACCGTAAGATGGAACGTACGAAAAACCGAGTGCTGGTCAAAGGACTGATGGCGCCTAAAACGTCGCTGGTCTACGCCACCTTGCTGGGTATTGCTGGCTTCATGCTGCTGTGGTTCGGCGCTAACCCGCTGGCCTGCTGGCTGGGCGTGATGGGGTTTGTGGTTTATGTCGGCGTTTACAGCCTGTACATGAAGCGCCACTCCGTCTACGGCACGCTGATTGGCTCTCTCTCCGGCGCGGCGCCGCCAGTGATTGGCTACTGCGCAGTGTCCGGTACGTTTGACAGCGGCGCGCTGATCCTGCTGGCGATTTTCAGCCTCTGGCAGATGCCTCACTCCTACGCCATCGCGATTTTCCGCTTCAAGGATTATCAGGCGGCGAACATTCCGGTTCTGCCGGTGGTGAAAGGCATTTCAGTGGCGAAAAACCACATCACGCTGTACATCGTGGCATTTGCTATCGCCACGCTGATGCTGACGCTTGGCGGCTACGCAGGGTATAAATACCTGATTGTTGCGGCGGCCGTCAGCGTGTGGTGGCTCGGCATGGCGCTACGCGGTTATAAAGTGGAAGATGATAAAGTCTGGGCGCGCAAGCTCTTCGGCTTCTCCATCATCGCCATCACCGCGCTCTCTGTAATGATGTCCATCGACTTTATGGTCCCGAACTCCCAAAGCCTGCTGACGTACGTCTGGTAAGGTTTGAAGGATGTAATAAAACCCGCTTCGGCGGGTTTTTTATTGTCTGTGAGTATGAAGTTGTCGGTCTAACTCACCAGCATTTCTCGTGCGCTATACAACAAATCCAGATGATCGCGGCACAACGCCTCCAGCGATGTGCGCGACTGATGACTGGTTAAACTCAGCGCCCCCCAGTAAAGCCCTTCCCTGTCGGCCAGCGGTACGGCCACCACCAGCATGCCGATTTCAAATTCCTGCTCGATGGTGGCGTAACCCTGCTCGCGAACCAGCGCAATACGCGCCATCAGTTCATCAATCTCAACGGCGGTGTAGGGCGTGCGGCGTTCGCGCTTGATTTGCCGCAGCACTGCTTCACACTCCGCTTCCGGCAGCGACGCCAGCCATAAACGCCCGCCTGCCGTACAGTACACCGGCACGCGCTCGCCGAGACGCACGGACGTCGAGTTAAACGGCGTGTGTTTACTGCGCGCGATATACACCAGTTCATTTTCATCAATCACCCCCACCGACGCATGCTCTTCTGTTCGGCTGGCGATGTACTCAACGATGGGCCGTACCATGCGCGGGAACTGGGCGGAATCAACGTACGCCTGCCCCAGCCGCAGCGCTTTGGGCGTCAGCCAGTAGTAGCGACCATCGGTGCAGAGATAGCGTTCATGCACCAGCGTGAGGAAAAATCGCCGCGCCGCACTCTGCGTCAGGCCACTCATTTTCGCCGCCTGCGGTACCGTCAGGCGCGGATGTTCTTTGGAGAAAAGCTGAATAATTGCCAGCCCTTTTTGCAGGCCGACGATCAAATCGCGGGAATGAATCTGATTTTGCATAGTCGTTCACACTTTAGCAACAAACAAGCCCATTTACTGCGATTATCGCACTGTTAGTGCGATTAACAACCCACCTGTCCGAATTCTGCGTTGTTGGTCACCGGATCCGCTGAAATACTCAATCAACATTTGATTAACAAGTGAGATGAAAAATGGTCAGTGGATTTACGCAAATCGTGGCTGTACTCGGGCATCCCATCACCCAGGTGAAATCGCCGGAAAACTTCAACCGCTACTTTGCCGATACGCAGATGGACAAAGTCATGATCCCGGTCGATATCGCCCCGGAAGCGGTTGCCGATTACCTGAATGCCCTGCGCGGCTGGCAAAACATGAGCGGTGTGCTGGTTACCGTGCCGCATAAACAGCGCGTTGCCGGGTTGCTGGACAGCCTGACGCCCCGTGCGCGCCATCTTAATGCGGTGAACGTGGTCAGAAAACTGGCCGACGGGCGCCTGGAAGGCGACATGCTCGACGGCGTTGGGTTCCAGCTGGCCGCCGAAGCGCACGGTTTTGCTGCTGCAGGCAAACGCGCATTGCTGTCTGGCTGTGGCGGCGTCGGCAGCGCGATTGCCTGGGGATTGTGTGAAGCGGGTATCAGTCATCTGGCGCTGTACGACAGGGATGACGCCACGCGTCAGCGGCTGGAAAACCGTCTGGCAACGCACTTTCCGGAAGTCCATCTCAGTGAACTGCCCGAGACGCTTACGGGCCTCGACCTGCTGATCAACGGATCTCCGGCGGGGATGCAGGGTTTTGATCCACTGCCGTTGCCGCAGCCTCTGCTCGATACCTTGCAAAACAGCACCCACGTTGCCGATGTGGTAACGGCTCCGGTAGTCACCCCGCTGCTGGCCTTTGCGCAAACGCGCGGCTGCACGGTGCAAACCGGCCCGGAAATGGCGTTAGCCCAGATGAAACTGATGGGCCAGTTTATTGGCGCGATCCCCACCGAGCACGAGGCGGCCGCATGAAAAACTGGGATGTGATCGTTATCGGCAGCGGCGCGGCGGGCTTTGCTACAGCGGTCACGGCCTGCTGCAAAGGTTTGTCGGTACTGATGCTGGAGAAAGCGCCGCACTTTGGCGGCACATCGGCGATATCCGGCGGTGCGGTGTGGATCAACGACACCGATCAGGCACGCCAGGCGGGTAAAAGCGGTTCATCAGAGGCCATCAAAACCTACCTGCGCACCATCATTGGCGAGGCCAATTACCGCCCATCGCTGGTGGATGCGTTTGTGGAATCCGGACGTGAAGCGCTGGCATTCCTTGAGCAAGAAGGCGCAGTAAAATACAGCCTGCGCCCGCTTTCGCCTGATTATTACCCGGATGAAGCGGGTGCGGTGGATGTCGGGCGCGCACTGGAAGTGGTGGAATTTGATGGTCGCGAGTTGGGTGAACACTTCAGCACTCTGCGTTCTCCACCGCCGGGAATGCTGCTGTTTGGCGGCATGATGGTCAATCGCGTTGACATTCAGCACTTCCTGGACATGCGCCGTTCGTGGACGTCCTTTCGTCACTGTTCACGCCTGCTGCTGCGCTACGGTCGCGATCGTCTGCGTCACCCTCGTGGCACGCGTCTGGCGATGGGCAATGCGCTGATTGCACGGATGGCGACGCTGGCACTGCGCAAAGGGCTGGATCTGGCGCTGAACGTCAACGTGGCGTCATTAATCGAAGATCAGGGGCGCATTACCGGCGTCACCATCCAACGCGAAGGCAAAGAAGAACGACTGCACGCGCGCTGCGGCGTGGTGCTGGCAGCAGGCGGTTTTGCTGCCGGGCAGATTGCCGCGCAGTTCCGTCCGGCAACGCAGCAACATTTCACCATGTCGCCCGCGACTAACGACGGCGCAGCATTTCAGCTGGCGGGCCGCGTCGGCGCGCAAGAAGGTGCCAATCTCCCCTCAAACTTTTTCTGGGCACCGGTATCGGTTCTTCGTCACCCGGACGGCACGGAAGAGCGCTTCCCGCATCTGGTTACCGACCGCGCTAAACCGGGCGTGATTGCCGTCAATCAGCGTGGCGTACGCTTTGTCAACGAGTCGAACTCTTACCATCACTTCGCCAGCGCGATGCAGCAGCAGCCGGAAAACGCGCCCTGCTATCTGATTGGCGATGCCCTGGCGATGAAAAATTACGGTCTCGGCCTCGCCCGTCCGGCCCCGGTTAATAACGATGCGCTGATCAAAGCGGGATATTTGCATAAAGCCGATACCCTCGCCGCACTCGCGCAGCAGCTCAACCTCGACCCGCTCACGCTGGAAGAGACCGTCGCACGCTATAACCGCGATGCCGCTAACGGTACCGACAGCGAATTTCGCAAAGGCGGGAACAGCTACAACCGGGCGATGGGCGACCCGGCGCATCAGCCGAACGCCTGCAACGCGCCGCTCAGCCAGGGTCCGTTCTACGCCATCACCCTTTACACCGGTGATTTAGGCACCTCGCGCGGGCTGGTCACCACCGCCGACGCGCAGGTGATGAATCAGCAAAACGAAGCCATTCCCGGCCTGTATGCGGTCGGTAATGACATGGATTCGATGATGGCGGGCACTTATCCCGGCCCAGGCATTACGCTCGGCCCGGCGCTCACCTTCGGCTACCTCGCCGCAAAACATATGGCTCAACAACAATCCCTTTAACCAGGAGAACAACATGATCTACGAAAAACGCACCTACACCATCAATCCCCTGAAAATGGCCGACTGGCTGGCGCTGTATAAGAGCGACGCTTATGCCGTGCAAACCGAGCACCTCGGCAAACTGATTGGCTTCTTCTTTACGGAAATTGGCGTGGTGAATCAGGTGGTGCATATCTGGGCGTATGAAAGCCTGGATGATCGTTTGGTTCGCCGTGGCCGCATGGCTCAGGACGAACGCTGGCTGACTTTCTCGCGTAAGAATCGCGAGCTGGCGGCGGTTGAGCGTCTGGAATCGGTGCTGATGCGCCCGACCGATTTCTCCCCGCTGCAATAAGGAGCCCGACATGAGCAGGCAGGTAAAGGTAGATGTTCTGGTGGTCGGTTCCGGCGCTGCGGGGTTATCCGCTGCCGTCACCGCCGCGCTGCATGGCGCGAGCGTGCTGGTTGCGGAAAAAGAGCCGGTGATTGGCGGAACCAGCGCCTGGTCCGGCGGCTGGCTGTGGATACCCCGCAATCCGCTGGCACGTGAAGAGGGCTTCAATGAAGAGGAATCCGCTCCGCTTACCTACCTTAACGCGGAGATGGATGGCCGCCCTGCCGATGCGCGCCTGCACGCCTTTCTCCAGTATGGCCCGGAAATGGTCGAATTCTTCCGCACAAAAACGGCGGTGCAGTTTCTCTCCGGCAGCAAAATGCCGGACTTTCACAACTCGCCAGGATTCGCGACCGGCGGACGTTCGGTTACCGCCCAGCCTTATGATGGCCGTGGGCTGGGCGACTGGCTGCACCGTCTACGCGCTCCGCTGGAGACCATCAGTCTGGCTGGAATGGGGATCGCGGGTGGTGCGGATATGGCGCATTTTTTCAATGCCACTCGTTCACCACGCTCGGCGTTCTACGCGACTCGTCGCCTGCTGCGCCACAACTGGCAGCGTCTGCGCTACGGGCGTGGGCAGCATCTGGTGAACGGCAATGCGCTGGTCGCACGCCTGCTGCGCTCGGCGCTGGATGCCGACGTTCAGTTTCAGTTAAACGCCCCGGTAGCACGACTGCTGAAACAGAACGATCAGATTATCGGCGCGGTGCTTGATAGCGATGAAGGCGAGATAACCGTCAGCGCTGGCGCGGTAGTGCTGGCCTGCGGCGGCTTTCCGCACGATAAAGCACGGCTGGCGCAGGAAGTGCCGCACGCACGTCAGGGCTACGGCCACTTTTCCGCCGCGCCGCCGGGGAATCAGGGTGATGGTATCCGTCTTGGCGAAGCGGTTGGCGGCCATTTTGAGCGCAATCTCAAACACCCTATGGCCTGGGCCCCCGTCTCACGCGTCACGCTGGCAAGCGGGTTACAGCTCGCGTTCCCGCATCTGGTCGAGCGAGCCAAGCCGGGGTTCATCGCCGTGTTACCCAATGGGAAACGCTTCACCAACGAAGCTGATTCCTATCACGATTTTATCGCGGCTTTGATTTCCGCCACGCCGGAAGGTGAAAAACCGCAGGCATGGCTGCTGGCAGACCAGCGCACCCTAAGTCGTTACGGATTAGGTCACGCGCGGCCCACGCCATTTCACGTTAAGGCCTGGATACGTAACGGCTATTTGCAGTCCGGCGAGACGCTGGAAATGCTGGCGAAAAACTGTGGGATTGATGCAACCACGCTGGTTGAAACCGTCGCGCGCTTCAACGATTTTGCCGAACGCGGAGCGGATGAAGCGTTTCAACGCGGCGCATCCGCCTACAACTGCGCCCAGGGCGATGCCACGCATCAACCCAGCCCAACGCTGGGCGCGATAAAACAGGGGCCCTATTATGCCGTGCGTATTTTGCCCGGTTCGCTGGGTTCGTTCAGTGGCCTGCTGACCGATGAACATGCGCAGGTGCTGAACGACCAACATCAGCCCATCCCCGGCCTGTACGCCGTGGGGAACGATATGTCGAGCGTCATGCAGGGGTTCTACCCCAGCGGCGGCATTACGCTTGGCCCGGCCATGACCTTCGGGTATCTGGTGGGAAAAAACCTTGCCGCAAACATAACAAAAACAGCGTAACTCATCGCTTTGCCACGGAAGGCCAAAACATAACAAAAACCTTACCTGCAACTGTACTGGAGTCCCTATGAACACGCGTTCCTTGTCTCTTGCTGCACTGACGATGCTCGACGTTCCGCCACCGGAACAGGTGCGCATCGCCGCCGAAACGGGCTTTACGCACGTTGGCCTGCGCCTGCTCCCCGCCACGCCGACTGACCCTGACTACGATATGCTTGGCGATACTGCTGCCGTGCGCGAAACCCTTGCTGCGCTGCGGGAAACGGGGGTTCGCGTGTCGGACGTGGAGATTGTACGTTTAACGCCAGATTTCAATCTTGACGCGCTTCGCCCCTTCCTGGAAACCTCCGCGCGTCTGGAAGCCCGGCATGTACTGGTCGCCGGGAATGACGACAATATCACACGCTGTGCGGAGAATCTGGCGCGGCTGGCGCAGGCCGGGAAACAGTACGGTCTGACCATGAACCTCGAACCGATGCCGTGGACGGCGGTAAAAACCGTGCACGACGCACAGAGGTTGATCACCGCCAGCGGGCAGAACAACGTTGGCATTCTGGTCGATGCGATTCACTTCTGGCGGGCGGGGGAATCATTGACCACGCTGGCTGACATTCCGGCTGCGCAACTGAACTATATGCAACTGTGCGATGCCCCTGCACAAATCCCTGACACCACCGATGAGTTGATTTACCAGGCGCGCAGCGCACGAAAAGTGCCGGGCGAAGGCGGCCTTGATTTACGCGGCTTGTTGGCGGCATTGCCAGCCACACTCCCCGTTTCTCTCGAAGTCCCGTTGGCGGGCGCACAAGGCGCCCTTCCCGCTCAACAACGCGCACAGCTGCTGTTTAACGCCGCGCAGTCCTTCCTGTGAATCACTCACCCGAGGAATCGTTATGGCTCAGACTCAACGCCTGGACGTCAGAGAGTTAATTAACACCCAGCCGCTAAGCCGCTATCAGAAGCTGGTGATTTTTTTAGGGTTTGCCGTCATTGCGCTGGATGGTTTTGATATCGCTATCATGGGGTTTATCGCCCCGGTGCTGAAACAAGAATGGGGCGTCAGCAACCATGAACTGGGCTTTGTGATCAGCACCGCCCTGATTGGCCTGGCGTTAGGTGCGATGTTCTCCGGACCGCTCGCCGACTGGTTGGGCCGCAAAAAGATAATCATCAACAGCGTCTTCTTCTTCGGTTTCTGGACCGTCGCCACCGCGTTTTCGCAGAACATCGAACAGATGATTTTCTTCCGCTTTATGACCGGGTTAGGCCTGGGCGCGGCGATGCCCAATATCAGTACGCTGGTCTCGGAATATGCGCCTGAACGTAAGCGCTCGTTCATCATTACGGTGATTTTCTGCGGTTTCACCTTCGGGGCAGCGATTGGCGGTTTTACCGCGTCATGGCTGATCCCAATGTATGGCTGGCATTCACTGATGGCGCTGGGCGGTATTTTACCGCTGCTGTTTGTACCGATTCTGCTGTGGAAGTTGCCGGAGTCCGTGCGTTTTCTGGTGATCAAGCAAGCCCCCGCTGGGCAGATTTGCGCGATCCTCCAGCGTCTCTATCCGGGCCAGATAGCCGATAACGTCAGTTTTGTGTTGCCGACACAGCCCGTCAGCGGCAACGCGATGCGCATCGTGCTCTCACCGCAATACCGCTTCGGCACGCTGATGCTGTGGCTCATCTACTTTATGGGGCTGTTTTTGGTTTACATCCTCGGTAGCTGGCTGCCAACGCTGGTGAAAGAGATTGGCCTCACCGTTAGCCAGGCGGCAATTATGACCGCCATCTATCAGGCGGGCGGCACCGTGGGCTCACTGTTTGCCGGGTGGCTGATGGACCGCATTAACCCACATCGGGCGCTGGGAGCCATTTTTGCGGTTGGCGGGCTGGTAACAATGGCAATTGGTTTTGCGGCCGCCAGCTTCACGCTACTGTGCCTGCTGGCGCTGATTAGCGGCGCCTGCCTGAACGGTGCCAATACCGGTATGAACGCGCTCTCTGCACGCTTTTACCCCACCCAGGCGCGCGCCACCGGTTCAAGCTGGATGCACGGCGTCGGGCGTATCGGGGCGATCCTCAGCGCCTTTGCTGGCGCGGAAATGCTGGCGATGGACCTCAAATTTGAAACCGTCTTCCTGCTGCTGGGCATTCCGGCGCTGCTCACCGTGCTGGGCGTCGCGGCAAAAGGCTGGTTTGCCTCGGGCCAACCCGACAATGTTCCTCCCGTTACCTCTTCGCTCAGGAGCCCATCATGAATCCGACCAGACTCGCCGTGATCGGCGCCGGCGCCATCGGGCGCAAACACATCGAGGTTATTCAGCATGCATCAGACGCCACGCTGGTGGCGCTTGCCGATCCCTCTGAACAGGCGCGGAAACTGGCAACTGAACTCGGCGTAGCGTGGTTTGCTGACGTCGAGGAAATGCTCGATGAAATCAGGCCAGACGGGGTGATTAACGCCACGCCAAACACTCTGCATGTGCCCTGCGCGCTGGCCTGCGTAACACGCGGTATTCCGGTGCTGGTGGAAAAACCGGTGGCAGAATCCCCTGAGCGCGCACGTGAACTGGTGGACGCAGCACTTGCGCACAACGTGCCGGTATTAGTTGGCCACCATCGCCGTCACAATGCCCTGACGGCGGCGGCAAAAACGCTCATCGACAGCGGTAAACTCGGCAATATCGTCGCCGTTTCCGCCCACTGGATACTGCAAAAACCGGAGGACTATTTTGACGTGAGCTGGCGACGCGAGCCCGGCGCGGGGCCGCTGCTGGTCAACCTGGTGCACGATATCGATCTGATGCGCTATCTGCTGGGCGAAATTCAAGAGGTGCAGGCAATGGCCTCCAGCGAAACGCGAGGCTTTGCCAACGAGGACAGCGCGGTGGTGAATTTGCGTTTCGCACGCGGCACGCTGGGCAGCGCGGTGTTAAGCGATTGCAGCGTCAGCCCATGGAGCTGGGAGATGAACTCAGCGGAGAACCCGATTTACGCGCATACGCCGGAAAACTGCTACCTGATTTCCGGCACGTTGGGCGCGCTGGCGATTCCGCAGATGCGCTGGTGGCGCTACGGCGAGAAAAGCGGCTGGCACGAGCCGCTTATCAGTGAAACGTTGCACATAGACGCCATCGACCCGTTTATCCTGCAACTGAATCACTTTATTGCCGTCATTCGCGGCGAGGCGACGCCGATTATCGACGCCGCTGATGCACTGCGATCGCTTGAAGTGATTGACGAGATCCGCCAGGCAATTTGATCTTCAGACCGGGGCCCCGCGCAGGGGCCTTTTCTATACCGCACAAATAATTCACGAATGTAATATTTGCTCATTAACACTCTGTTTACCCTGCCTGCGCTCCGCACTACACTATGGGGCGATTAATAATGAGGTGGGAATGAACGATTACAAAATGACGCCGGGTGAATTGCGCGCGACCTGGGGTTTAGGGACCGTATTTTCGTTGCGCATGCTCGGCATGTTTATGGTCCTGCCGGTTCTGACCACGTACGGTATGGCCCTGCAAGGCGCAAGCGAAGCGCTGATTGGCCTGGCGATTGGTATTTACGGGCTGGCACAGGCCGTCTTCCAGATCCCCTTTGGTTTACTCTCCGACCGCATTGGCCGCAAACCGCTGATTATCGGCGGGCTGATGATTTTTGTCGCCGGTAGCGTGATTGCCGCGCTCTCAGACTCCATCTGGGGCATTATTCTTGGCCGCGCCTTACAAGGCTCTGGGGCGATCGCCGCCGCGGTGATGGCGCTGCTTTCCGACCTCACTCGCGAACAGAATCGCACCAAAGCGATGGCGTTTATCGGCGTGAGTTTTGGCGTCACCTTTGCGATCGCCATGGTATTAGGGCCGATTATCACCCATAAGCTGGGCCTGCATGCGTTGTTCTGGATGATCGCCATCCTCGCGTCGCTGGCCATCCTGCTGACGCTGTGGGTCGTACCAAACAGTCATAATCACACGTTGAACCGCGAATCCGGCATGGTAAAAGGCTGCTTTAGCAAAGTGCTGATGGAGCCCAAACTGCTGCGCCTGAACTTCGGCATTATGTGTCTGCACATTCTGTTGATGTCGACCTTCGTCGCCCTGCCGGGCCAACTGGAAGCGGTAGGTTTCCCGGCCCCCGAGCACTGGAAGATTTATCTGGTTACCATGCTGGTCTCGTTTATCGCCGTGGTGCCATTTATTATTTATGCCGAAGTGAAGCGCAAAATGAAGCGCGTGTTTCTGCTGTGTATCGCCCTGCTGCTGATTGCAGAAATTGTGTTGTGGGGGTCCGGCAGCGATTTCTGGGCGCTGGTAGCGGGTGTGCAGATTTTCTTCCTCGCCTTTAACCTGATGGAAGCGCTGTTACCGTCGCTTATCAGTAAAGAGTCTCCGGCGGGCTACAAAGGCACGGCGATGGGGATTTACTCCACCAGCCAATTCCTCGGCGTGGCCATCGGCGGCTCGCTGGGCGGCTGGATTGACGGCTTCTTCGATTCGCAAACCGTGTTCCTGGCGGGCGCACTGCTGGCGACAATCTGGATGCTGGTCGCCGTCACCATGAGCGAACCGGCTTATGTCAGCAGTTTACGCATTGAAATTCCCGACGGCGTCGAGGTTGATGATGCCCTGAAGGCGAGACTGTTGGCGAAAGAAGGGATTAAAGAGGTGCTGCTGGTGGGTGATGAGCGCTCGGCTTACGTTAAAATCGACAGCAAAGTGACCAACCGGTTTGAGGTGGAGCAGGCTATCATCGCCTGAGTCTGAAATGCCCGATGGCGCTACGCTTATCGGGCCTACGGTAGCAGCATAACATCCCCGTAGGCCGGATAAGGCGAAGCCGCCATCCGGCAATACAGATTAATCGCGGAAGTTTTTGAACTGGAACGGCTGGCCTAAATCGCCGCCGCGCACCAGCGCCATTACCGCCTGCAAATCATCACGGGATTTCCCGGTCACGCGAATCTCTTCGCCCTGAATTTGCGTCTGCACTTTCAGCTTGCTGTCTTTGATGAGCTTAACGATTTTCTTCTGAATCGCGCTCTCAATCCCCTGCTTCAGCTTCGCTTCCACAAACCAGGTTTTTCCGCTATGCACGAACTCTTCCGGCACATCCAGGGACGTACCTTCGATGCCGCGTTTGAGCAGTTTGGCGCGCAGAATATCCAGTAACTGGTTGACCTGGAAATCAGACTCACTCAGCACTTTGATGGTTTTATTCGCATCGTTCAGCTCAATTTTTGCTTCTACGCCACGAAAATCGAAACGTGATTCAACTTCACGCGCCGCGTTATCCACGCCGTTGCGTGCTTCCTGAAGATCAACTTCAGAGACAATATCGAAAGATGGCATCTTTTCCTCTCCCTCAGTGACTTTTGCGTTGCATAATACCTGCAACGCGGCATAACTCAACTTGTTATCCCCGAAAGCTTAGCGCCCGAGGCTATAATTTGGGTGTCAACGCCGTTCAGGAGGCAGTGTGAAAATTACAGTACTAGGATGTGGCGCGCTGGGCCAGCTATGGCTTACAGCGTTATACAAAAAAGGATTTGATGTTCAGGGCTGGCTACGCGTCCCCCAGCCTTACTGTAGCGTAAATCTGCTTGAGCTGGATGGCACGGTATTTAATCAGTCCGTAACCGCTAACGACCCCGACTTCCTGGCGCACAGCGACCTTTTGCTGGTGACGCTAAAAGCCTGGCAGGTCTCCGACGCGGTAAAAACGCTGGCAAAGAAACTGCCGGCAACGTCCCCTATTTTGCTTATCCATAACGGCATGGGCACAGTAGAAGAGTTGAACGACGTTACGCAGCCGCTGCTGCTGGGCGCAACCACGCAGGCCGCCCGCCGGGATGGCAACATCATCATTCACGTCGCCAACGGCACCACGCACATTGGCCCGGCCAAACACTACGACCGCGATTACAGCCATCTGGCGGTTACCCTGCAGGACGTTCTGCCCGATGTCGCCTGGCACGACAACATCCACTCGGCGATGTGGCGCAAGCTGGCGGTAAACTGCGTAATCAACCCATTGACCGCGCTGATGAACTGCCCGAACGGAGAGCTGAGCCAACATTTAGCGCAAATTGAGCTTATCTGTGCGGAAGTTGCCCATACCATGGCGCGAGAAGGCATTCATACTTCGACGGAAAACCTGCTATTTTACGTCACCCAGGTGATTGAACGCACAGGAGAAAATATCTCCTCCATGCTTCAGGATGTTCGGGCGCTGCGACACACGGAAATCGACTATATCACCGGTTATCTGCTCCGACGCGCCCGCGCCCACGGCCTTAGCCTGCCGGAAAACACCCGCCTGTATGAACAGATTAAACGTAAGGAGAGTGAATATGAGCGCGTCGGCACTGATTTGCCTCGCACCTGGTAGTGAAGAGACGGAAGCCGTCACCACTATCGACCTGCTGGTTCGCGGCGGCATTAACGTCACCACGGCAAGCGTCGCCAGCGATGGCAACCTGACTATCGTCTGCTCGCGCGGTGTGAAGCTGCTGGCCGATGCCCCGCTGGTGGAAGTCGCCGATGGCGATTTCGACATCATCATCCTGCCGGGCGGCATCAAAGGCGCAGAATGCTTCCGCGATAGCCCGCTGTTGGTTGAAACCGTGCGTCAGTTCCACCTCTCCGGGCGTATTGTGGCCGCAATTTGCGCCGCGCCCGCCACCGTACTGGTCCCGCACAATCTCTTCCCTGTCGGCAATATGACCGGCTTCCCGACGCTGAAAGATCAGATCCCGGAAGATCAGTGGATGGACCGTCGCGTCGCGTGGGATCCGCGTGTAAACCTGCTCACCAGCCAGGGGCCTGGCACCTCGATTGATTTTGGCCTGAAGATTATCGACCTGCTGGTTGGGCGTGAAAAAGCCCATGAAGTCGCCTCACAGCTGGTGATGGCGGCGGGGATTTATAACTACTACGAGTAACCCGTTTGAAATGCCCGATGGCCCTGCGCTTATCGGGCCTTCGATTTTTTGTGCGAGCGCTCACAGAACATCACTTTTTTCCCCTCTTAATTTCCTGACCCGTACTGTCACCCCATAAAAAAACATCATTTATTCAATTAGATATTTAACAAAACTTGCCTTTTGGCAACGCATTGACTCGGAAATCAATCCGTGAAAAACTCCGCATCAACTGGTATATACCAGTTAAACTCCTGAGAAAGAGATTTAATAAACAGGGGAAATACAACACCTCACTGGAGGCATTTCTCGTGGTCACATTTATTGAAAATCGTATTATTCCGTTGCTGATTAGGATCGGGGAAGATAAACATCTGGTCGCCGTGCGTAACGGCATTGTTTTGACGCTTCCCTTTACCATTACCGGAAGTCTGTTCCTCATTCTGGCCAATTTGCCCATCCCAGGCTGGGCGGAGTTACTTGGGCCTTTTGCTGCTAAGCTTAGCGCTCCTGCGGCAGTCACCTTTGGCGCCATTGGCTTAATTTCATCAATTGGCATCAGTTATAATTTAGCGAAAGAATATAAACTCAGCGCGATAACCTGTAGCGTGGTATCCGTTGTCGTTTTTTTACTGGCGCAGTTAAATAATGAATATCAGCTTAACGTTGATAACCTTGGCGCGGCGGGCCTCTTCTCAGCCATTATTCTGGCGATATTTACCGTTCAAACTTTGCGTTTTTTTATTACGCGCAACCTGGTTATTAGCCTGCCCGATGGCGTGCCGCCTGCGGTCGCACAATCTTTTTCCAGCCTGATTCCGGCCATTTTTGTCATCACCCTGGTGTGGCTGATTCGGGTATTACTCAACTTCGATATCAATAGTTTTTTCACCTGGCTGGTCAGCCCGCTGGTTAGCGGCCTTGGCTCACTGCCCGGTATGTTAACGCTGATTTTCCTGATTTCTCTGCTCTGGTGCTGCGGTATTCACGGCGATAACGTGTTATCCGGTATTACCAGCCCGATTTTTCTAAAATATATCGCGGAGAACACCCAGGCTTATCTTAACCACCAGCCCATTCCCCATATTACCGCCGATGGTTTTTATATCGTCTTTATGTGTATCGGCGGTACGGGCGCAACGCTGGGTCTGGTGCTGGCGATGCTGCGTTCTCGCAGCAAACTTTATCGCTCAGTGGGTAAACTCTCGGTCACGCCTGCGGTATTTTGCATCAACGAACCGGTGATATTTGGTTGCCCGGTCGTCTTTAACCCGCTGCTAATGATCCCTTTCACCCTGACGCCGATGCTGCTGTGCACCGCCACCTATTGCCTGATGTATTTCGACATTATTGGCCGCCCTGTTCTGCAAATCCCCTGGACCATGCCGCCTATTTTCGCTGCCTGGTTTGTCACAGGGGGAAATATTCCGGCGGTGATTTGGTCCATCTGCACCATTGTCATCTCAGCTCTGATTTACCTCCCCTTTTTCAAACTCGCCGAACGCAAGCAGGTTGAAAGAGAGCTGGCAGAAGAAAAAGGCGAAGACGCTTTCGCCACCACAGAATCCGCTTAATAAAAGGATGTCCTATGCAAAAGCTTAAAGTTGTCACCATTGGTGGCGGGTCCAGCTATACGCCGGAATTAATTGACGGATTTATTAAGCGCTACGCTGAATTACCCGTTACTGACTACTACCTGCTGGATATTGAGGAAGGAAAAGAGAAACTCGAAATCGTTGGTAAGCTGGCGCAGCGTATGGTGCAGCAAGCTGGCGTGCCGATGAACATACATCTGACGCTGGATCGCGAAGAAGCCCTGAAAGACGCCGATTTCGTAACCACCCAGCTGCGCGTCGGTTTTCTTGAAGCCCGTATCACCGATGAGCGTATTCCGCTGAAATATGGTGTACTCGGCCAGGAAACTACCGGCCCAGGCGGTTTTATGAAAGCCCAGCGAACCATTCCCGTGCTGCTCGATATCTGCCGAGATATGGAAAAATGGTGCCCCAATGCATGGCTGATTAACTTTACTAACCCGGCAGGTATTGTCACCGAGGCGATTACCCGCCACAGCAATATTAAAACCATTGGTATTTGTAGCGGCGCGAACAGCATGATGATGGATATCGCCAAAGCATATGGCGTGGAAAAGTCCGCTATCGATACACGCATTATCGGCCTGAACCACCTGATTTTTGCCGACCGCATCGCCATTCACGGTGAAGATAAAACCGATGATTTTATTAACAAGCTCGCCGAAGGCAGCGCCAACAACTCGTTGAAAAATATCCCGGATATCGGCTTCACTGCCCGTTTTGCTCAGGCGCTGCATATGTATCCGATTTCCTACCTGAAATACTTTTTCCTCAATCGCGAAATGGTGGAAACCGCGCAGCAGGATGCCGCCACGAAGGGCACGCGTGGCGAACAAACGCGCGAAATAGAGAAACGTCTATTTGAGCTTTATCAGGATGAACACCTGAATCATAAACCAAAAGAACTGGAGAAACGCGGAGGTGCATGGTACTCCGATACCGCCTGTTCAATCATCAGCGCTATTTATAACGATAAAAAAGAGATCCACGTGGTCAACACCGTCAACAACGGCACCACGCCGGATCTGCCGGATCACGTCACCCTTGAGACCAATGCGGTTATCGACAAGCATGGCGCGCACCCTGTCGCTTATGGCCGCCTGCCGGTGAAAATTCGTGGTTTGATTCAGAGCGTGAAAGCCTACGAAGAGCTTACCGTCGAAGCCGCCGTTACCGGTGATTACGATACCGCTTTACTGGCGCTGAGCATCAACCCGCTGGTGCCTTCGGCAACCATTGCAGAGCAGATTCTTGATGAGTATCTGGACGTCAACCAACGCTATCTTCCGCAATACGCTAAGGAGGCAAAATGAATATTGAAATTCGCCAGGATTACCCGGCACTGTGTGAATATGTCGGTCAACAGGTTATCCAGGCGCTGAAAAACAAACCCGATGCGCTGGTCTGCATTGCTGGTGGCGATACCCCGCTTGGCGTCTTTAAGGTGCTGGTTGAAGCCAGCCAGCAAGGGCTTGATCTCTCACGCGCCGCATTTGTTGGTCTGGATGAGTGGCTCGGGCTGGGGCGCGAGGATAAAGGCAGCTGTCGGGAGATGGTATATAGCCATCTCTTCGATAAGCTGCCGCTTCGCCCGGATCAAATCTGCTTTTTTGACGGGCTGACGGCGAACCCGCAAGCGGAATGCCAGCACGTCGATGCCTTCATCGCGGAACATGGACGCATTGATATTCTGGTGCTGGGCATTGGCATGAACGGACATATTGGCTTCAACGAACCCGGCGCGGACCTCAACAACCGTTGCCATATCGTTCCGCTGGATCCCATCACCAAAGCGGTATCCG
Organism: Pseudocitrobacter sp. 73; assembly: GCF_008369545.1. Classification (NCBI taxonomy): domain Bacteria; kingdom Pseudomonadati; phylum Pseudomonadota; class Gammaproteobacteria; order Enterobacterales; family Enterobacteriaceae; genus Pseudocitrobacter; species Pseudocitrobacter sp. 73. The sequence goes on from NZ_VTZO01000005.1 coordinate 97,471, forward strand.
TCAAATATTTCGGCGGCGCGCGCGACGTCACGCATGGTATTTCCCAGGGGTTGAAAACGTTACTGGAAGCACGACAGATTATCGTGATGGCGAATGGAGAGAAGAAAGCGGAGATTGTCGCCACCACGCTAAACAGCGAGCCGACAACAGCCATACCCTCGACGCTGGTGAAAAATCACGCGCACTGCACGTTGGCGCTGGATGCCGCTGCCGCGAGCCTTGTTAAAGGTTAAACATGCGGGTCGGGGGAAATACCCCGGCCCTTTCTCAGCGCTCAATGCGCATATTTTTAACCCGGAAGATATCGGCGCGGTTATAGCTAATGGAGTAGTTAAAGGTGATACCGCCTTCGAGGCGAGTGACTTCGGTGATTTTTAGCATTGGCAGCCCCGGCGAAATATTCAGCAACGACGCCTGCTCACGGTCAAAAAGCGCGGCTTCGATCAGTGAATCGGCATCTTTGATTTTCTTATGCGTAAAGGTCTCGATGTAGCCATACAACGATCCCTCTTTAAGCACCGATTCGGGAATCGTCTCTATCACCTGGCAGGGGATATTACTGTCTTCAATCAACACGGCTTCTCCATCGAGAAGACGAATACGTCTGATAAACCAGACCGCATCGCCCACAACCACATCAAGCTGCGCGGCAAGCGCCTCATCCGCCTGAATCTGCTTAAAATCCACCAGTAGACTGGTTACCGCCACCCGTCCCTGAAATTCGCGCGAGAAGCCCAGAATACTGTCGCTTTTTTCATTATTGAGGATATAGATATTAGATTCGGTGTTTTTCAGCACAAACATGCCTTTGCCATGAATGCGCTCGATAAACCCTTCCTGAACCAGACTGGCCATCGCCTTCTGTACCGTCACGCGCGTCACACCGTAAACCGTCGCCAGTTCGCGCTCGGAAGGGATGCTTTCGCCTTTCTTATATTTCAGGCTGAGAATATCTTTTTTGATCTTCTCTTTAATTTCCATGTACTTGTGTACTTTTTGCATACTGCCCTCGCCGCTGGTGTTGAGGAGGTACTTTAGCACCAGGGGTTACGGTGTTGCCAGCAAGCGGCATTACTTATCGGTAATCTTACTGGCGGCAATCTGTTGGTGACAAAAATCCAAAAGTGCTTTGCGCGGATATCCAGGCAAATTAATCGGGATCCATAAAAAGCCCTGTATACCCAGGTCAATGTAGTCATTATGACCATCACTTAAAATACCTTTTGTCTTTGACCAGGGTATGAATGCGTAGCCATTATTACTTTTCCATTGAACACCAGAATAGGTTAACTCCAGACAATAGCCATGGAGTACAAACTCACTCACCGCAAAGAAGCCACGACGAACATGAATAAAGTAACGATGAAACATAATACGAGTAAATATCGAACCAAGGATAAATATTGTCAAAAAAAACGTAAACACATTATTATTTCGTATTCTAACGCTATAATGTTCTGCACCTATTCGCCATACAGACACTGCGAGATGATAATGGCTATTAACGAAATAAAATATGAAAAGAATCCCACTAAATATTAGTATCTTTTTCATCCACACCAGCCATGCTGGCCGCCGGGGTAAATGCCTCCGAACAAGAGAACTTGCCCACGTATAATGTTTAAAAGACAGACAACCTGCCGGAATATTAACGCTGTATCTGACATTATTAGAATTTATGTTTGATTGAGTTATTTCCATATGTTTACCCTATTATTTCCATCAAATGCCCGATGGCGCTGCGCTTATCGAGCCTACGGCTATTGAGCTATATTATGAATCGCAATTTGTTTTTGGATGAAATGGATGGCGGGTTTTCGTAATTCACCCCGGATCTCATGTGGAATCCACGCATAATGAGATCCTTTCATCAAAATATAATCATGGTGCCCTAACAAAACAACAGAATTTACCTCAGACCAGGCAACAAACCCACAGGACGTTCTGTTTACCCACCCCATCCCAATATCAGTAAAAAATAACGCATAACCGTTTTGACAGCTTTCATTTTGCTGAAACAACCGATGATATAACTTATTTGTTGATATTTTTATTCCGCTAATTGCCAGTGCAACACCTAAAAAGATACTGATAACAACGAAATAAAGTACCTTTAAATTGGATAAATATAACAACAGTTTTCCAGACTCATTGACCCAGATAGATAAGCTTGCCTGAAGGCTTACCAGCGAACCAATAAGCGTAAAAGTTAAAAGGCTTAAAACAAGCCATATTACTAACGTTTTTAACATCGATGCGGAGCGTGGAGTCCGCCCACGTTGTACGTAGCGAAATCCTGTAAAGAATTCATTAAAATCCAGCGAGCCACCAGGAATAGTCAGTTGAAAACGAACATCACCTATATCATGCCAACCTGCATCGCGTAGATCCATTTGCAATTCACTCCATCCCTTTCCCCCCTGAAACCCGAATTGTACCCACCACGAATAACCTCCGCATGTCCGTAAAAATACCTTTTGTAGCTGATAGCTAATCAGCTACCAGTTCAAGATACAAGGTCGGATAAGGCGCAGCCGCCATCCGACAACCGCAGCCATAAAAAAACCTCGCATCGCGAGGTTTTTTCTTCAGCAATAACCATGCACTTACGGGCGATAAACCTTCACGTTAGCAAAGCCCTGCTCGCGCAGGTAAAGCGCCTGCAGGCGGCTCATCACGCCGCGCTCGCACCACAGCAGGTAGTTTTTGCTCTGGTCGAGGTTGCCGAACTGGGTGCTCAGCTTGTAGAACGGCAGAGAAGCAATTTCCACGCCTTCCACTTTCAGCGGTTTGTCATCCTGCTCATCAACGGAACGAATATCCAGGATCACATCGTTGTCGCCAAAACCGCTGACGGTTTCGACTTCCACCACTGCCTGCTCGGTCTGCTGCGCAATTTCGCGAATGTCGAGGTTGTTGGCATTTGCCACCACATCATCCAGGATGCTGAAATCGAAGTGCTCTTCTTCCGCTTCGATCTTCGCCTTCACCGCTTTGATGGTTGGGCTTTTCGAGATCACGCCGCAATATTCCGGCATGGTACGCGCAAAGTCTTCCGTACCGATTTCACGCGCCAGATTGATGATGTGCTCTTTATCGTGGGAGATCAGCGGGCGCAGGATCAAGGTGTCGGAGACGTTATCAATTAAACGCAGGTTGGTCAGCGTCTGGCTGGAAACCTGCCCCAGCGCTTCACCGGTCACCAGCGCCTGTACGCCGTAGCGTTCAGCCACTTTCGATGCCGCACGCACCATCATACGTTTCAGCACCACGCCCATCTGGCCATCGTCGATTTTCTCGAGAATTTCACCAACCACCGGTTCGAAGTTAATGGCAACAAAACGCACGCGGTGGGAACTACCGAAGCGGTTCCACAGGTAATGCGCAACCTGACGCACGCCGATTTCGTGCGCCGCGCCGCCAAGGTTAAAGAAGCAGTAGTGCACGCGACAGCCTCGACGCATCAGCATGTAGCTGGAGACGCCGGAGTCGAAACCGCCGGAAATCAGCGACAGCACATCTTCCTGGGTACCGATCGGGAAACCGCCAATACCTTCATAACGGCCTTTGACCAGCAGCAGGCGATCGTTTTCGATCTCCAGGTTAACGGTGACATCCGGGTTGGTCAGCTTCACTTTCGCCGATTCAACGTGCTGATTCAGGCCGCCGCCGACGTAGCGCTCGATCTCAATCGAGGTGAATTCGTGTTTACCACGACGTTTCACGCGCACGCAGAAGGTTTTGCCTTCGATTTGATCGCGGTACTGCACCAGCGCTTTTTCAAAGATGTCGTGCAGCGAGGTGAACGGCACATCTTCAACTTCAAGAATATGGTGGATGCCCGGAATACGGGTCAGGGCGTCACGGATATCCAGGCGCTGATTTTCATCTTTGGCGCGAACTTCGATGTGATCCCAGTGACGAACAACGGCAAGCGTCTCGTCATAATGCTTTAGAACGTTACGAATGTTCCCGGTTAAAATTTTAATAAAGCGCAACCGCACAGATTGGCTTTTGATGGTGATTTCCGGGAACAATTTAATGATAAACTTCATGGCGGCAATGGTTCGTTGGCAAGCCCGATGCGGGCTGTAGGTAAAATTTGTACTGCAGCGCACCGGGGTACCTGCATCCAGGTCGCGGAGTATACCATCTTCGTGGTTAAGCTGCGCGCTTTCCCATATACCATTGTGTGTTATTTGATTCAGGACGCGACTGGGCTACCATAGTCGTCATCGCGATATAAAAAGAGCTGATCATTCACTATGCCAAAGAAAAATGAAGCCCCGGCCAGTTTCGAAACTGCACTCACCGAACTGGAGCAGATCGTTAATCGTCTCGAAAGCGGCGATCTTCCGCTGGAAGAGGCACTGAACGAATTCGAGCGCGGCGTACAGCTGGCGCGTCAGGGGCAGGCCAAGCTGCAACAGGCGGAACAACGCGTGCAGATCCTGCTGGCAGACAACGACAACGCTTCTCTGACCCCTTTTACGCCGGACAATGAATAAATGGATTTTTCGCAGCAGTTAAATGCCTGCGTCGAACACGCCAACAGCGCGTTGCGGCGTTTTATTGAGCCTCAGCCCTTTCAGAACACTCCGCTGGTTGAAGCCATGCAGTATGGCGCACTATTAGGCGGTAAACGTCTGCGCCCGTTCCTGGTATACGCTACCGGGAAAATGTTTGGCGTCGATCAGCTCACGCTTGACGCCCCCGCTGCCGCCGTCGAGTGCATTCATGCCTATTCGCTGATGCATGACGATCTTCCGGCGATGGACGATGACGATCTGCGTCGCGGCCTACCGACCTGCCACATTAAATTTGGCGAAGCGAATGCAATTCTGGCCGGCGATGCCCTGCAAACGCTGGCGTTTTCTATACTGAGTGATGCGCCGATGACCAACGTGTCGGACCGCGATCGCCTGGCGATGGTTTCTGAACTGGCACAGGCCAGCGGCGTCGCGGGCATGTGCGGCGGTCAGGCGCTGGATCTCGATGCAGAAGGTAAGCATGTTGATCTGGCAGCGCTTGAGCGTATTCACCGTCATAAAACCGGTGCGTTGATTCGCGCCGCTGTGCGTTTAGGTGCATTGAGCGCAGGCGAGAAAGGCCGTAGCGCTTTGCCACTGCTGGATAAGTACGCTGAATGTATCGGCCTGGCATTCCAGGTTCAGGATGACATTCTGGATGTGGTGGGTGATACTGCGACCCTCGGAAAGCGCCAGGGTGCCGATGAGCAATTAGGCAAAAGCACCTATCCCGCACTGCTGGGCCTTGAGCAAGCCCGCACTAAAGCCCGTGACCTGATTGAAGAGGCCCGTCAGTCGTTAACTGAACTGGCCGCACAGTCACTGGATACTACTGCACTGGAAGCGCTGGCGAACTACATCATCCTGCGCGACAAATAAACAATAAATGAGTCTCTGATGAGTTTTGATATTGCCAAATACCCGACCCTGGCGTTGGTCGATTCCACTCAGGAGTTGCGCCTGCTGCCAAAAGAGAGCCTGCCGAAGCTGTGCGATGAACTGCGTCGTTATCTGCTCGACAGCGTGAGCCGTTCCAGCGGACACTTCGCCTCCGGGCTTGGCACGGTGGAACTCACCGTGGCGCTGCACTATGTCTACAATACGCCGTTCGATCAGCTGATTTGGGACGTGGGTCATCAGGCCTATCCGCATAAAATCCTGACCGGACGCCGCGACAAAATTGACACCATTCGTCAGAAAGGCGGCCTGCACCCGTTCCCGTGGCGCGGCGAGAGTGAATATGACGTTTTAAGCGTCGGCCACTCCTCGACCTCTATTTCTGCCGGGATTGGCATCGCCGTTGCCGCCGCGCGTGAAGAGAAGCAGCGTCGCACGGTATGCGTCATTGGTGATGGCGCAATTACCGCTGGCATGGCCTTTGAAGCGATGAACCACGCGGGCGATATCAAACCTGACATGCTGGTCGTACTGAACGACAACGAGATGTCGATTTCCGAGAACGTCGGCGCGCTGAATAACCATCTGGCGCAACTGCTTTCCGGCAAACTTTACTCTTCTCTGCGCGAAGGCGGCAAAAAAGTGTTCTCCGGCGTACCGCCGATTAAAGAACTGCTTAAGCGCACCGAAGAGCATATCAAAGGCATGGTGGTGCCTGGCACGCTGTTTGAAGAGCTGGGCTTTAACTACATTGGCCCGGTCGACGGCCACGATGTGCTGGGTCTGGTGAATACGCTGAAAAACATGCGTGACCTTAAAGGCCCGCAGTTCCTGCACATCATGACCAAAAAAGGGCGCGGCTACGAGCCTGCCGAAAAAGATCCTATTACGTTCCATGCGGTGCCTAAATTTGACCATACCAGCGGAAAATTACCGAAAAGCAGCGGCGGCCTGCCCTCTTATTCTAAAATTTTCGGCGACTGGCTGTGTGAAACGGCGGCTAAAGACAGCAAATTAATGGCGGTGACGCCTGCAATGCGTGAAGGCTCCGGCATGGTCGAATTTTCGAAAAAATTCCCAGACAAGTACTTTGACGTGGCAATCGCCGAACAACATGCGGTGACCTTCGCCGCGGGCCTGGCGATTGGCGGGAATAAACCGATTGTGGCGATTTACTCCACCTTCCTGCAACGCGCCTACGACCAGGTTATCCACGATGTGGCTATCCAGAAACTGCCGGTGATGTTCGCCATCGACCGCGCGGGGATTGTCGGCGCTGACGGGCAGACGCACCAGGGCGCGTTTGACCTCTCGTTCCTGCGCTGCATCCCGGAGATGGTCATCATGACGCCGAGCGATGAAAACGAGTGTCGTCAGATGCTGTATACCGGTTATCACTACAACGACGGCCCGAGCGCTGTGCGTTATCCGCGCGGCTGCGGCACCGGCGCTGAACTTCAGCCGCTGGAGAAACTGCCGCTGGGCAAAGGCGTGGTGAAACGTCAGGGTGAGAAAATCGCCATTCTGAACTTCGGGACGCTGTTACCTGAAGCCGCGACGGTCGCAGAGAAACTCAACGCCACACTGGTGGATATGCGTTTTGTGAAACCGCTTGATGAAAGTCTGATTCTTGAGATGGCTGAGCAACACGATGTGCTGATAACGCTGGAAGAGAACGCCATCATGGGCGGCGCAGGCAGTGGCGTTAACGAGGTGCTGATGGCAAACCGTAAAGCGGTGCCAGTGCTGAATATCGGCCTGCCGGACTTCTTCATTCCTCAGGGCACGCAGGAAGAGATCCGCGCCGACCTCGGTCTTGATGCGGCAGGCATCGAAGCCAAAATCGCGAACTGGCTGGCATAACCCTCCTCTCCGCTCCTGCTATGCTTAAAGGTAAACCTTATAAGCAGGAGCGGAACCATGCAATACAACCTCTTAGGACACACCGACCTTCGGGTTTCCCGTCTTTGCCTGGGCTGCATGACCTTTGGCGAGCCGGATCGGGGCAAACACGCCTGGACCTTACCCGAAGAGAGCAGCCGCCCTATCATTCAGCGCGCTCTTGAAGGTGGCATTAATTTTTTCGACACCGCCAACAGCTATTCAGACGGCAGCAGCGAAGAGATAGTAGGCCGCGCCCTGCGCGATTTCGCTCGCCGTGAAGACGTCGTGGTCGCGACCAAGGTTTATCATCAGGTCGGTGACCTGACGGAGGGACTTTCCCGCGCGCAAATTCTGCGATCCATCGATGACAGCCTGAAACGCCTGGGGATGGAGTATGTCGACCTGCTGCAAATCCACCGCTGGGATTACGGCACGCCAATTGAAGAGACGCTGGAAGCGTTAAACGATGTAGTGAAAGCGGGGAAAGCACGTTATATCGGCGCGTCCTCGATGCACGCGCGGCAGTTTGCTCATGCGCTGGCGCTGCAAAAACAGCACGGCTGGGCGCCGTTCGTTACCATGCAGGATCATTACAACCTGATTTACCGTGAAGAAGAGAATGAAATGCTGCCGCTGTGCAACCGCGAAGGCGTGGCGGTGATCCCCTGGAGCCCGCTGGCGCGTGGACGCTTAACCCGCCCGTGGGGCGAAACCACCGCGCGTCTGGTGTCCGATGAGTTTGGTAACACGCTCTACAGCACCACCGAAGCGAACGATGCGCAAATTGCCGAGCGGCTGGCGCACGTAGCGGACGATCTTGGCGCAACCCGCGCCCAGACGGCGCTGGCGTGGCTTTTGAGCAAACCGGGGGTGGCGGCACCGATTATCGGCACATCGCGGGAAGAGCAGTTAGATGAGTTGTTGAACGCGGTGGATTTAACGCTGGAACCGGAACAGATTGCGGAGCTGGAAACACCGTATCAGCCGCATCCGGTAGTAGGGTTTAAGTAAGGCCCCTCACCCTAACCCTCTCCCACAGGGAGAGGGAACCGACCGCGGATATATTCAAGACCTGCTCTGGTTTTCACCCTCTCCCTGTGGGAGAGGGCCGGGGTGAGGGGGAAAACCCCCGCGCCCCCTAAATCACACCAATCGGCCAATGATGCCCGATAAAATACAGTATCCCCGCCGAAATCACCCCAGCGACGATGTCGTCAACCATAATCCCCATACCGCCGTGAACGTTACGGTCGAACCAGCGAATCGGCCACGGTTTCCACATATCGAGAATACGGAAAATCACAAACCCGGCGGCAACCCACTGCCAGTCCATCGTCGGCAGCGCCATCAACGTAATCCACATGCCGACGAACTCATCCCACACGATGCTGCCATGGTCGTGGACGCCCATGTCTTTTGCCGTCTGGTGACACAAATATACGCCGATACAAATACTGAGCATCACCACCAGCGAATAGAGCTGCCACGGGAGGAAGGTCATCAGATACCAGAAGGGAATCGCAGCCAGCGAGCCCATTGTCCCCGGCACAATCGGGCTTAAGCCGCTACCGAAACCGACCGCCAGCAGGTGCCAGGGATTGCGTAAATTGAGACGGCTTTTCGCCACGTCTTTGCTAGCCAAAGTGATCGAATCCCTTATAGTCGAACGTCACGACGTCGCCGCCGCGTTGAAAATGCATTCCGTCTACGTCAGCGCTCATCTGGCCGATGCAGGTAAACGGCACGCCAAGATGGCCTAACGCCACGTCCAGCGCGCCGCGGTTAAGTTCCGGTACGGTGAAGCACAGTTCGTAATCCTCTCCGCCGGAAAGTGCCCAGCGCATCGCCTGTTCGCCGTCAACATGACACTGCATCGCCTCAGAATAAGGGAGTGCATCCAGGTCGATTCGCGCGCCGCATTCGCTGGCTTTCAGAATATGACCGAGGTCAGAAACCAGGCCGTCGGAAAGATCGATCGCCGAACTGGCGAGGTCGCGTAGCGCCTGCCCTTGCAGAATGCGCGGCGTCGGGCGCAGGTGGCGTTTAACCAGATACGTGTTATCCGTTTCATCGCTCACCGTCAGGCGGTTCTGCAGAATCGCCAGCCCGGCGGCGCTATCCCCCGGCGTACCGGTGACATAAATCCAGTCGCCCGGTTTTGCGCCCGAGCGCTTCAGTGCCCGGCCGACAGGCACGTAGCCATGAATACCCAGCGTCATGGAAAGCGGACCTTTCGTCGTATCGCCGCCAATCAACTGCATATCGTAGTAATCGAGTTGTTGAAACAGACTATCGCTGAACGCTTCAAGCCAGCGTTCATCCACCGACGGCAGTGTCAGGGCTAGCGTCAGCCATGCCGGGTCTGCGCCCATTGCCGCGAGATCGCTGACGTTTACAGCCAGCGCTTTATACGCCAGGTCGGCGGGGTCGATATCAGGAAGAAAATGAATGCCGGACACCAAAGTGTCGGTGCTGATTGCCAGGGTCTGTTTTTCGGGAATATTGAGCAACGCGCAGTCGTCACCGATTCCGGTCTCAACATCAAAGCGGGCGCTTCTTACGCGGTCAAAATAACGGGCAATCAGGGAAAATTCGCCGCATGCCATACGTTATGCCTCTGCAGGAGAATAAAACAAGGCCGGGGAATGCGGCAAAAACCACACTCGCACCGGCCTGCAGATTACTTTTTCTTGGGGCGGATTGCAGGAGCTGCTTTATCCAGCACGCCGTTGACAAACTTGTGGCTGTCTTCAGCGCCAAAGGTTTTTGCCAGTTCGATAGCTTCGTTGATAGCCACTTTATACGGCACATCATCACGTTTGGACAGCTCGAACAGCGCGATACGCAGCACCGCTTTTTCCACCTGACCCAGCTCTTCGAGCAGACGAGACAGGTAAGGTTTCATCAATCCATCGAGGTACGCGCTGTTAGTCGCCACCCCGGACAGCAGTTCACGGAAGTACATTACGTCTACATCTTTGACGTCCTGTTCCGCCAGGAACTGGTATTCAACATCGGCGATGTCGTTCTGGGACAACTGCCAGGAGTAAAGCGCCTGAACGGCACACTCACGGGCGCGGCGACGAGCAGCAGGTTTCACGGAATTCCCCTTACAAAAAAATCAGGCCTTAATGGCTTTCAATACATTAATCATCTCAAGCGCGGTCAGTGCAGCTTCTGCACCTTTGTTACCGGCTTTGGTGCCAGCACGTTCGATGGCTTGTTCAATACTTTCAGTGGTGAGAACACCAAAGGCTACCGGGATTTCGCTGTCCTGAGCGACGTGCGCCAGGCCATTGCTTGCCCCGCCAGCGACATATTCGAAGTGTGCAGTGCCGCCACGGATAACCGTACCCAGTGCAATCACCGCGTCATATTTACCGGTTTTCGCCAGCGCGCCAGCCGCCAGTGGCAGTTCGTAAGCGCCAGGCACCCAAACAACGGTAATGTTTTCATCTTTGACCTGACCAATACGTTTCAGGGCGTCAATCGCACCTTCCAGCAGGCTGTCGTTGATAAAGTTGTTGAAACGCGCAATGGTGATGGCGACGCGAGCGTCCGGGGTAGCAACGTTAGCTTCAATAATGTTCATACTCTTCCTTTGGGTTCATTTGCCCCGCAGGGGGGCGGATTTTATCATAATATTCTGTGCGCTGCTTCCCTTTTCAGGAGGCATTACGCGTTCGTCAAATGCAGGCAAATATCCGGGCCTACATGGCGTATCTCGTTGAATTTGAAATGGGGGGCGTCGGCCAGTTTCTCAAGCCCTGGCAGGACACATAATCCACGCGCATCGCTGCCTAAAAGTTTAGGCGCTACGTAGACAATAAGCTCATCAACGACCCCCGCCTGAATCAGCGCGCCAGCAAGTGTCGGCCCGGCTTCCACCCAGATGCTGTTAATCTGCTGTTTACCAAGCTGCATCATCAGTAAAACCAGATCAACATGACCATTATGCTCTGGCGTAATCATCGATTTTACGCTTTCTGGCCAGTGGCGTTCATCGCTTTGCGTACGTGCAAACCAGGTTTCGCCGGGCTGCTGTACGATGCGGTGCTCGGGCGTAACGCGGTTCTGGCTATCGATCACAATACGTATCGGCTGGCGCAGGTTTTCCTCGGCATAAAGCGCCTGAGTCTCCGCGCTCAGTTCATTCCAGCGTACGGTTAACGCCGGGTCGTCGGCCAGCACCGTGGCGCTGCTGGTGAGAATTGCGTGGCTCTCTGCGCGCAGACGCTGCACATCGCGACGCGCTTGCGGCGAGGTAATCCACTGGCTTTCGCCGCTCGCCATCGCCGTACGCCCGTCCAGCGACGCGCCAAGTTTGAGCTGAACATACGGGAAGCCTGTACGCATGCGTTTCAGGAAGCCTTTGTTCAGCGCTTCCGCTTCACTCATCATCAGGCCGTGGCTGACCTCGATACCCGCCTGTTGCAGGCGATAAAGCCCACGTCCGGCTACTTGTGGGTTAGGGTCCTGCATGGCGGCCACCACGCGGGAAACACCTGCGGCAATCAGCGCGTCGCAGCAAGGTGGCGTGCGACCGTGATGACTACAGGGTTCAAGCGTCACATACGCCGTCGCGCCTTTGGCTTTTTCGCCCGCCATGCGCAACGCATGAACTTCTGCGTGCGGCTCACCGGCCCGGTAGTGAAAACCTTCGCCGACGATTTCGCCCTGATTGACAATGACGCAGCCGACACGCGGGTTAGGATGAGTGGTGAAGCGACCACGCGCGGCAAGTTTCAGCGCGCGCGCCATGTACATTTCGTCGTGCATAGCTTAGTCCTGTAGACGAGCGATCTCTTCGCCGAATTCTTTAATATCTTCGAAGCTGCGATAAACCGACGCAAAGCGGATATAGGCCACTTTATCGAGCTTTTTCAACTGTTCCATCACCAGGTTACCCAGCAGTTTGCTCGGCACTTCACGTTCCCCGGTGGCGCGCAGGTGCGATTTAATGTGATTGATCGCCATTTCGACGTCATCGGCACTGACGGGACGCTTTTCCAGCGCTTTCAGCATGCCGCTACGCAGCTTGTCTTCATTGAATGGTTCGCGCACATCATTGCTTTTTACGACGCGCGGCATCACTAGTTCAGCCACTTCAAACGTGGTGAAACGTTCGTTGCAAACCAGGCATTGCCGACGGCGGCGGACGGAGGAGCCCTCGCCAACCAGACGAGAGTCGATCACTTTGGTATCTACGGCGAGACAGAATGGGCAGTGCATACATCGTCCTGACTATGAGGTGGTAACTGAAACCTATTTTACCCTGATATGGCTCGACAACAAAGGAAGAGCGTTTTTGAGACAATGGATCGATGCCAGAATCCCTTTTGCGATCTACCATTACGTGATCCCGACCATAAGGAAACAGACATAATGACAAGACGTTACCTAAGAATTGCCGTACTGGGAAGCCTCTTTAGCCTGACCGCCTGCGCACAGCAAGCCGAGGTTCGTCAGATGCACGAAAGTATCAGTACGCTCAATCAGGAAATGACCAAACTGAACAAAGAAACGGTGAAGATCAGCCAGCAGAACGCGCTGAATGCGAAATCTGCCAGCGGCGCCTACATCATTCCCAGTTCCAATACGGCTGCGCTGCTGAAGAGCCAGATAGGCACGCTGCGCCTGTCTTTGCGCAACATCGCGCCAAACGCGCAGGGTACGGCGGTAACGCTGCGTATCCAGGGCGAGTCTAACGATGCGCTACCGGCGTTTAGCGGCACGGTAGAATACGGTCAGATTCAGGGCACAACCGACAACTTCCAGGAAGTTAACGTGCAGAATCAGCTCATTAACGCGCCAGCCAGTATTCTCGCGCCCAGCGATGTCGATATTCCGCTACAGCTGAATGGCATTACGCCGGAGCAACTCGGGTTTGTTCGCGTTCACGATATTCAGCCCGCTACCGTACAGTAAGCACAGCTTCGCGCCAGACATCTCTGGCGCAAATTTTCCCCCATATCCCCTCTCACCCATTCATCTCTTTTTTTTGAAGATTGGCAATCATTCACAAGATAAGTACAATCGCCGCCGTTCAATCTACGCAAACGTGAACGCAATCGATTACGTATATGAAAAATGTGTGACCCGTAACTGATTTTTGTGAGCAATGATTCTTATAATAGGCACGCAGAAATACGAAACATTTTGTAAAGCTTCGACGCTTACTTTCATTCCCGTTAGGGATTTTTTATCAGTGGCAAACATATGAAAAAAACATTATTAGCAGCCGGTGCTTTAGTGGCACTCTCCGCGTCTTTCACTGCCGGTGCAGCAGAAAATGACAAACCACAGTACCTTTCCGACTGGTGGCATCAGAGCGTCAACGTGGTAGGCAGCTACCACACCCGTTTCGGGCCGACGCTGCGTAACGACACCTATCTGGAATATGAAGCCTTCGCTAAGAAAGACTGGTTTGATTTCTATGGTTACGTCGATGCGCCGCGTTTCTTCGGTGGCGACGGTAACTCTCGCGGTATCTGGAACCACGGTTCCCCGCTGTTTATGGAAATTGAGCCACGTTTCTCTATCGACAAGCTGACCAATACTGACCTGAGCTTTGGTCCGTTCAAAGAGTGGTACTTCGCGAACAACTATATCTACGATATGGGCCGCAACAGCGAAGGCCGTCAGAGCACCTGGTATATGGGTCTGGGTACCGATATCGATACCGGCCTGCCGATGGGGCTGTCTCTGAACGTGTATGCCAAATATCAGTGGCAAAACTATGGCGCATCCAACGAAAATGAGTGGGATGGCTATCGTTTCAAAATCAAATACTTCGTGCCGATTACTGACCTGTGGGGCGGTAAGCTGAGCTACATCAGCTTCACCAACTTCGACTGGGGTTCAGATCTGGGCGACGATCAGTACCGCACCAGCAACTCTATCGCGTCCAGCCACATTCTGGCGCTGAACTACGATCACTGGCACTACTCTGTGGTCGCGCGTTACTTCCACAACGGTGGTCAGTGGAAAGATGGCGATGAGCCGGTATGGCAGGCTGAACCGATTAAATCCAACGGCTTCGGCTGGTATCTGGTGGCGGGTTACAACTTCTGATTTCGCTGCTTGCCGGATGGCGGCGTGAACGGCTTATCCGGCCTACGGAATCCAGGTAGGCCCGAGGTGGCGTAGCCGTCATCCATCAATGTAGGTCGGGTAAGGCTTAGCCGCCACCCGACGTCAAAGCGCATCAGGCAAAAAAAAGCACCGCACGTTCTCAACGTCAGTGCTTTTTTGTTACTTCTTCTTATCCATCATCGCCTTCAAATCGGCAAAGGGATTGTACTTCGCCTCACCCACATCTTTTTGCGCGTCTTCCCCGGCAATTACCGTTGAACCGTATTGATCCGCTTCGGTATATTTCGAGTGCTCGTGATCGTGACAGAACAGGCACAATAGCTCCCAGTTGCTGCCATCTTCCGGGTTATTGGTGTGGTCGTGATCCATATGGTGAACCGTTAACTCACGCAGGTTCGAGTAAACAAACTCACGCGAGCAGCGCCCGCAGACCCACGGAAACAGTTTCAGTGCTTTTTCGCGATAGCCGCTTTCCAGCCGCGCGTAATTTTTAGGGATGATGGCCATAATTGCTCAGTAATGAAATTAAAGGTTTTGGACAGTTTATCACTCTGTACACACCAACGCTCGCGTTGGGTCGAGCAGCCAGGGGCGCAGATACCCCACCGTATTCGACAACGGTAACACTTCGTCCGGCAGGCTAAGGCCTAAATGCTCTTTGATGTAATGGCGACGCATTAACACGCGGTTCCACAGCTCTGGGTATACCTGCGCAAGCTCATCTCGCAGCGCTTTATCGGCCAGTGCGACAGTGTCTTCGATGCTGGCTCCGGCGTAACCTGCGCGGGATGGAATGATGTCAATTTGCAGTAACATACCGCTGCGCAGCGGTATGCTGGAGTCCGGGCCAATCGGCGAGCACAGCCATTCTTCATCCGCCACCAGATGGCCCGGATTGAGGTGCCAGTGATACTCCGCCTTCGGCAATACCTGTTCAATCAGCGCATACATTTCACTGCCCAACATACCCGGGCGGAGGTGGGTGAGCCAGGTCGCAACGGCGCGATAGTAAGGCTTCGCCACCACGTCGAGATAATCCGCTACCTCCGGTGCCAGTTCGCTTTCATCCGCCACCACATACGCCGCACGGCTGCTCAGGCCGCCTTTGTAACTGGTGGTGAGCGAAAATTTGTCACCGCGCTGTATCTGTTTATCGCCAGGGTAAAGATTGGCATTGGCGAAGCGATCGCCAGTTGCGGCAATCATCACGACGTTATTCGGCTGCCCCTGAGCCGCAAGCAATGCGCCGATCTGCTTTTCGGTTTTTCCTGGCTCGATGGCATTCAGGGCATCGAGAATCGCCGTTGACGCCAGATTCGCGCCATACTCGTAGTGCGCCAGTTCATTGGCGTTATTGACCGTTCGCGCACCGTGTTCTGGCGAGATAAAAATCCCGGTGGCATTGCACAGCGTGGCTTCCGGCCCTGCCGCCTGACGAATAGCCTCAACGATAAAAGACGGGAGATCAAACATCTTCCAGGAATCGTCATGAGCCCCAGTAAACAGTTTCCAGCCCACCAGGCCATAGTTTTTTCCGGCAACGATGCCGGCATTTTGTAGCACATCCGGCAGTGATTGTTGATTGTCCATCGGCTGGTTAGGCAGGGAGAACCATGGGGCGTGCACCACCCTGTTTTCCAGCCGCGCATGCGCCGCCAGTTTCAGGTTTTCGTTACCGAGCACCAGCACAGCATCCCCCTCACTGTGCAATACCAGTAGCGCCTCTTCGAAGCGCGGGATAAATCCGGTGAGATACTCAAAATTGCCGCCGTGCTCTTTGTCGGCATAAATCACCAGCGTGTCCAGCCCGCGAGAGGCCATCCCGGCCAGTACTTTGGCTTTGCGCTCACGCAGAGTTTCATCGCTTAAGATCACGGAGGGAAGATGATGCCAGATGGCTGGCTGCGGTACGGTTTGCAGAGAAAGGGAATCGAGTGTGATGGTCACTGGCGTTACTCCATGTCAAAGGCCATCCACGGAGAGTAACCAATATTGGCGAGACTGTAATAAAAAAATCCCGGCCTTGCGACCGGGATTCCGATTCTGACGAGAAAGTCGTCTTACGGCAGAATTGACGGTTGATCCGCCCCTTCTTTCTCGACTTTCTGCTGCAGCATATGCTCGCGCTTCATACCCAGTTTCAGCGCCAGTGCAGACGCAACATAGATAGAAGACGCGGTACCGATAGACACACCAATCAGCATGGTCAGTGAGAAGCCTTCCAGTACCGGACCACCGAAGAGGTACAGCATCAGAATGACCACTAACGTCGTACCGGAGGTGATCAACGTACGGTGCAGCGTTTGGGTCAGTGACACGTTAAAGATTTCGTAAGGCGTCCCGCGACGAATTTTGCGGAAGTTTTCACGAATACGGTCAGATACCACGATGCTATCGTTCAACGAGTAACCGATAACCGACATCAACGATGCCACGATAGTCAGGTCAATCTCGATATGGAATAACGAGAGTATCCCCAGCGTAATGATAACATCGTGCGCCAGTGAGATAACCACACCCGCCGCCAGTCGCCACTCGAAGCGGAAACCGACGTAAACGAGGATAGAGATCAGCGCCACGATCAGCGCCATTGCACCGGTTTGCGCAAGGTCTGCACCCACGCTCGGCCCAACGAACTCGATGCGTTTCACTGCCGCGTTCTGACTGGTGGATTCGTTAATCACCTTCAGAACCTGGCTCCCCAGCACCTGACCGCCATTTTCGCCTTCAGTTGGCGGCATGCGGACCATGATGTCGTGGCTGCTACCAAAGTTCTGCAGCTGCGGCTCTTCAAAGCCCGCCTTCTGCAGCGCTTCACGCATCACATCAATTTCAGCCGGTTTTTCCAGCGTAATTTCGATTACCGTACCACCGGTGAAATCGAGCCCCCAGTTGAAGCCGCGTACGCCCATAATGACGATGGCAGCCACCAACAGCAGGCCAGAGATGCCGAAAGCCCAGTAATCCCAGCGCATAAAGTCATAGACTTTACGGCCGTGGTTCAATTGTTCAACAGTATATTCCTGTGCCACAACGCACTCCTCAGATTGACAGCTTGTTGATGCGTTTGCCGCCATACAACAGGTTTACGATGGCACGCGTACCGACAATTGCGGTAAACATCGACGTTGCCACACCGATACCGGTGGTAATAGCAAAGCCTTTGATTGCCCCGGTGCCGACTGCATACAGGATCAGAACTTTAATCAGCGTGGTGATGTTCGCATCAAAGATGGAACTGAATGCGCCCGCATAACCTTCGTTGATTGCCTGCTGCACCGAACGCCCGTTGCTCAACTCTTCTTTGATACGTTCGTTGATCAGTACGTTGGCGTCGACCGCCACCGCAAGGGTTAGCACGATACCCGCAATACCCGGCATACTCAGCGTGGCCCCTGGCAGCAGCGACATGATACCGACGATCAGTACCAGGTTAGCAATCAGCGCGCTGGTCGCGATCAGACCAAATTTCTTGTAGAAGAAAATCATGAACAGGATAGAAACGGCCAGACCCGCCAGACATGCTTCCAGGCCCTGTTTGATGTTCTGCATACCCAAAGTTGGGCCGATAGTACGTTCTTCAACAATCTGAATCGGCGCAATCAGCGCACCGGCACGCAGCAGCAGAGAGAGCTGACGCGCTTCGTTCGGGTTGTTGATACCGGTGATACGGAAGCTGTTCCCCAGGCGAGACTGGATGTTGGCGATGTTAATCACCTCTTCCTGTTTCACCAGTACAGAACGCCCGTTCGCATCTTTCTTACCGCTGTCTTTGTACTCCACAAACAGGGTCGCCATCGGTTTACCGATGTTGTCCTTGGTGAAGTTAGACATGGTGTTACCACCTGCGCTATCCAGCGAGATGTTAACCTGCGGCTGGTTATATTCGTCCTGGCTGGAAGTGGAATCGGTGATATGGTCACCGGTCAGAATCACGCGTTTGTACAGCACAACCGGCTGACCTTCACGGGTCTGTTTCACTTCAGAGTCGCCCGGCACACGGCCAGATGCGGCTGCGGACTGGTCAACGTTGGTGTTCACCAGACGGAATTCCAGGGTCGCGGTAGCACCCAGAATTTCTTTCGCACGCGCGGTATCCTGAATACCCGGCAGTTCAACGACGATGCGGTCCGCACCCTGACGCTGTACCACAGGCTCAGCTACACCCAGTTGGTTAACACGGTTACGCAGAATGTTGATGTTCTGCTGTACCGCATATTCACGCGCTTCGCTCAGACGCGCATCGCTCATGACTGCACGCAGCTGGTTGCTGCCCTGATTAGTGATAACCAGGTCGCGGTGACGGGAGCTCAGCCAGGTATTCGCCTGATCGCGTGCCGCGCTGTCGCGGAACAGAATCGTCAGACCATAGTTATCTGACTTACGAATATTGGAATACGGAATGTTTTTCTCGCGCAGGTCACTGCGCAGACTGTCGATATTTTGTTCCTGAAGCTTACCGAGCGCCGTGTCCATATCCACTTCCATCAGGAAGTGAACACCACCGCGCAGGTCAAGACCCAGCTTCATCGGCTCGGCTTTGATCATCGCCAGCCAGCGCGGGGTTGCAGGAGCAAGGTTTAGCGCCACGACGTATTTATCACCCAGCACGCTCAGCAGCGCTTCACGAGCACGCAGCTGGACGTCGGTGGAGTCGAAGCGCGCAAGAATAGCGCCCTCTTCCAGTGCCACAGACTTAGCGGTGATTTTTTCTTGTTGTAAAGTATTCTGGACCTGGATCAGCGTTTGCTCACTGGCGGCGGCTCCGCGCGCACCAGTGATCTGAACAGCCGGATCCTCACCATACAGGTTGGGAAGTGCGTAAAGCAGGCCGACGATAATCACGACGACCAGCATGATGTACTTCCACAAAGGATAACGGTTTAACACGGCAGTTCCCTTTGGGAAAACAGTAAATTACAGCGCCTTCATGGTGCCTTTCGGCAGAACGGCAGCTACGAAGTCACGTTTGATAACCACTTCAGTGGTGTCGTTCAGCGCGATAGCAATGTAGCCAGATTCCGCTACTTTGGTTACGCGACCAACCAGACCACCGTTTGTCAGCACTTCATCGCCTTTCGCGATGGAGTCCATCAGCTTTTTGTGCTCTTTGGTGCGTTTCTGCTGTGGGCGCAGGATCATGAAGTAGAAAATCAGACCAAACACTACCAGCATCAGAATCAGAGACATCGGGCTGCCCTGTGCTGCGCCACCCGGTGCTGCTATCGCATCAGAAATAAAAAAGCTCATTAAAATTCCCTCATTATTAATATTAATCAACGTTCAAAGCTGGAACTTCGCGCCCCTGACGTTGGTAAAAATCGGTCACGAAGCTCTCTAATTTACCCTCTTCGATAGCCTTGCGTAAACCAGCCATTAAACGCTGATAGTAGCGAAGGTTATGAATCGTGTTGAGACGTGCGCCCAGTATTTCGTTGCAACGGTCTAAATGATGCAAGTACGCACGTGAATAATTGCGACACGTATAGCAATCACACTCAGCGTCGAGTGGACTGGTATCGCTCTTATGCTTCGCATTACGGATTTTCACCACGCCATCGGTCACGAACAGATGACCATTGCGCGCGTTACGCGTTGGCATAACGCAGTCAAACATATCGATACCGCGACGCACACCTTCAACCAGATCCTCTGGTTTACCGACGCCCATCAGGTAACGCGGTTTGTCAGCAGGAATTTGCGGGCAGACGTGCTCCAGGATGCGATGCATGTCTGCTTTCGGTTCACCTACTGCCAGGCCGCCGACAGCGTAGCCATCAAAACCGATATCTACCAGACCTTTAACGGAGATATCTCGTAAATCTTCGTAAACGCTACCCTGAATGATGCCAAAAAGCGCATTTTTATTGCCGAGGCCATCAAAACGCTCGCGGCTACGCCTGGCCCAGCGCAGAGACATCTCCATGGAGCGTTTAGCATAGTCCCAGTCCGCCGGATACGGCGTACATTCGTCAAAGATCATCACGATATCTGAACCGAGATCGTACTGAATCTCCATCGATTTTTCCGGATCGAGGAAGATAGGATCGCCGTTGATCGGGTTACGGAAGTGTACGCCCTGTTCGGTTATCTTACGGATATCGCCAAGGCTGAAGACCTGGAAGCCGCCGGAGTCGGTGAGGATCGGGCCTTTCCACTGCATGAAGTCATGCAGATCGCCGTGCAGTTTCATGATTTCCTGACCCGGGCGCAGCCACAGGTGGAAGGTGTTGCCGAGGATAATCTGTGCGCCGGTAGCTTCAACTTCTTCCGGCGTCATGCCTTTTACGGTGCCGTAGGTACCGACGGGCATAAAGGCAGGCGTTTCCACTACGCCACGATCGAAGACCAGGCGGCCACGGCGTGCGCGTCCGTCGGTGGTGTCCAGTTCAAATTTCACGCTATTCTCCTGCATCAGAGAGACAGTCTGATGGTTAATGTTGCGAAGTGAGGTTCACCCTCACCCCGGCCCTCTCCCTGAGGGAGAGGGGGAAAAACACGCCCCTGTCAGGGACGTTCGTTAATGGCCTGCGGATTGTACGTGATAAACATCGCGTCACCGTAACTAAAAAAGCGATATTCCGCTTTTACGGCTTCATGATAGGCATGCATGGTGTTTTTATAACCTGCAAACGCGGAAACCAGCATAATCAGCGTCGATTCCGGCAGGTGGAAGTTGGTCACCAGCGCATCAATCACTTTGTACTGATAGCCCGGATAGATAAAGATTTGCGTATCGCCGAAGAATGGTTCAATCAGGTCGTTTTTCGCCGCCTGTGCCGCGCTTTCCAGCGAACGCACAGAGGTAGTGCCAACCGCAATCACACGGTTACCGCGCGCTTTCGCCGCCAGCACCGCATCAACCACATCCTGCGGCACTTCCGCATACTCAGAGTGCATGGTGTGTTCTTCAATGCTTTCCACGCGTACCGGCTGGAAAGTGCCTGCACCCACGTGCAGGGTCACAAACGCCATATCAATGCCTTTCTCACGCAGCTTCGCCAGCAGAGGGTCATCAAAGTGCAGGCCTGCCGTGGGCGCCGCGACAGCGCCAGGACGGCTGCTGTAAACGGTTTGATAAAGTTCGCGGTCGGCGTCTTCATCCGGGCGATCGATGTACGGCGGCAATGGCATGTGACCGATACTGTTAAGAATATCTAATACCGGGCGCTCATCGTTAAACTGCACTTCAAATAACGCGTCATGACGTGCGACCATGGTCGCATTGATGCTTTCGTCATCGCCCAGCAGCAGTTCCGCACCCGGCTTCGGTGCCTTAGAGGCGCGAATATGTGCCAGAATACGATTATCATCGAGCATACGCTCAACCAGCACTTCAATCTTGCCGCCGCTGGCCTTGCGACCGAACAGACGCGCAGGAATGACGCGGGTATTATTAAAGACCAGAAGATCGCCAGGGTTGAGCTTATCGAGCAGATCGGTGAAAGTACCGTGCGTCAGCGCGCCTGTCGGCCCGTCCAGCGACAGCAAGCGGCAACCGCTGCGCTCAGGCTGTGGATAGTGGGCAATCAGGGATTCAGGTAATTCAAAGGAAAAATCGGCAAGGCGCATGACTCTAAGACTCTGGACTTAATAATGAGGCGGGTAGTCTAGTGCCGGGGCGTTCTCCCTGCAACCCTATCCCCCTCTGGATAGATAATAATCGATGAATTTTTTAGCTCACCTGCATCTCGCGTACCTCGCTGACAGCTCGTTGTCCGGCAATCTGCTGGCCGATTTTGTGCGCGGCAATCCGGATAACAGCTACCCGGCCGAGGTGGTCGACGGGATTTACATGCATCGGCGCATCGACGTGATGACCGATAACCTGCCTGAGGTGAAAGAAGCCCTGGAATGGTTCCGCCCGCAAACGCGGCGCGTTGCGCCTATCACGCTTGATGTGATGTGGGACCATTTTCTCTCGCGTCACTGGTCGCAGCTTTCCCCGCAGATGGCGCTGCCGGAGTTCGTCGAGTACGCCCATGAGCAGGTGTCGCTGATTCTGCCCGACTCGCCACCGCGCTTCGTGAATCTGAATGACTACCTTTGGTCAGAACGTTGGCTGGAGCGCTATCGCGAAATGGAATTTATTCAGCGCGTGCTGAACGGCATGGCCAGCCGACGTCCGAAACTGGACGCTTTGCGTGACTCCTGGCACGATTTAGACCAGCATTATGCGCAACTGGAGAAACAGTTCTGGCAGTTTTATCCGCAGATGATGGCGCAGGCCAAAGCACGCGAGCTTTAACCCTGACCTGTCAAACATTTATCTATTAATAGGCAGAACTTTAAACATCGATTGCTGTAGCCTCTTTGAGTCATTGCGGTTCACTCTCTATACTGGCCCGCGTTGCGTACTACTTACTTTCTACACTCAAAGGAGAACCCATGGTTCTGGTTACTCGTCAGGCTCCTGACTTTACCGCTGCGGCAGTGCTCGGTAACGGCGAAATCGTTGAAAACTTTAACTTCAAACAGCACACCAACGGCAAAGCCACCGTGCTGTTCTTCTGGCCAATGGACTTCACCTTTGTCTGCCCGTCTGAACTGATCGCGTTCGATAAACGCTACGAAGAGTTCCAGAAACGCGGTGTAGAAGTGGTTGGTGTTTCCTTTGACTCCGAATTCGTTCACAACGCATGGCGTAACACCCCGGTCGACAAAGGCGGCATCGGTGCGGTGAAATACGCGATGGTTGCTGACATCAAACGCGAAATCCAGAAAGCCTACGGCATCGAACACCCGGACGCGGGCGTAGCGCTGCGTGGTTCTTTCCTGATCGACGCCAACGGCGTTGTTCGCCACCAGGTGGTTAACGACCTGCCGCTGGGTCGTAACATCGACGAAATGCTGCGTATGGTTGACGCGCTGCAGTTCCACGAAGAACACGGCGAAGTGTGCCCGGCGCAGTGGGAAAAAGGGAAAGAAGGTATGGCGGCGTCCCCGGACGGCGTAGCAAAATACCTGACCGAAAACGTCTCCAGCCTGTAATTGGCGGATGAATAAAAATGGCTCGCGCAGGCGAGCCTTTTTGTTTTTAGCGCCGGGCTTCTCGCCAGATTCGCAACGCCACCATCAGCAGCGCCCCCACGCCGACAATAAGCACTGCCCACACCGCAATGGCGACCCACAATTTCTGTTGTTCACCCGCACTCACCGCCTGCAATCGCGTGTCACCGCCCAGTTTGATGGTCTCCAGCGGCTGCGCCCAGGGCAGCGTCTCGATGTTTTTGCTCGCCGGGAGCGATTCAGGAATTAACTGGTTCAGACGCAATGCAACGTTTTCTGCCGCCTTATTTCCCCAGGCCAGCATATAGGGGCCCTTGCCCTGCGCATTAAAGACCAGCACTTTAACCTCACGCTCGCCGCTTACCCTCGGCAGCGTTTGCGGCAGATGGGCATCCACCGTAGTAATACGAATAGCCTCAACAACATTCGCAGAGAGCGGAAACGCCTCCTGCGCTTGATCGTTGACGTTATACAACACGCTTTTTGCCAGTGGGTGCCATTCGCTTTTCTCATCACTTCGCCAGGCGATATCGACCGGCAAAACCCCTTCTTCCATCAGCGTGATCGAAAGCGCGCTTAACGGTTGCGGTTGATCCCATTGCCAGATGGCCTCGGTTGATGTGGCGTTGGCGACCGCCGCCGGGAGCTGAATACGCTCAGTAAGCGGCTCTTGCGGTTGCGCCACGGCCATTACGCCTTTTAACTCCGGCATGGGCGTTTGTGGGTCAAGAACCAGCAGCAAGTAACGTCTGCCTTTGGGCGACAGCGTCAATTCGGCAGCCACTGTGTTCATCTTCAACCGTTCGCCGTCACGGGAAAGATCCATCAGCGGCGCATTTTCCTGAACGCGCTGCCAGTGGCTGAGATCCCGGCTGGCGTAAACCGAAGCGTTACCCTGCCAGCTTGTGCTCGATGCCGCCCAGTCCAGCCGCAGTTGTGTCAGGTGTAGCGACGCTTCCCGGCTGTCAGGTAAGGTCAGTAAATAGCTCTGACCCACCGATTTTGCCTCATCGCCCTGAAGGTTAATTTCCACACCATTGGCTGCCTTCAGGCGGATCGTCTGCGGCGCACGGGCATCCGTCGTGGTGATTGGCGAGGCCGCTAAAGGAAACAGGCGCAGGACGACCGAATCCGCTACGGCAGGCGGCGTTGACTTCGTCATTAACGTAAAGGGAACGCGCTCGCCCTGTTGATTGAATACCCGAACGTCGCGCAAGTCGGGCCAGGCGCTGTGCTGATAGACCTCACGCGGTAACGCCACGCGATACCACGGTGATGACGAAGACGTTTCCAGCGTCATTCCCGTAGCGTAGTCACGCGGGGATTCCGCCGCAAAGGCAGAGGAACTGCCCGCCAGAAGCAGGCTGCACACCATCGCTTTTATCCGTTTCATTTTTGCTCTCCTGCTTTCGGTGGCAACGGCGAGAAATAACCGACAATCAATACCAGTATCGCCACACCAATAAACGCCACCGCGCGCGCCAGACCGCCACCGCCTGCGCTGTCGACCAGCATCAGTTTGATAATAACGACGCCTAATAGCACGGCACCGCACAGCCACATTTTGCGTGAGACGTTGCGCGTTGCGCGAATCATAATGATGAGCGCTATCAGCATCCAGAACAGCACAAAGGTGGTTTGAATAAGCCGCGACTGCCAGAGCGCGCTGAAATCCCAGGCAACGTCGCCATACCACGCCAGTGCGCGCATCAGCATGCCGTTCAGCCACCAGAAAGCCAGCCCGGCGAGCAGCCACGCCCCCGACGCGCGCCATGCCGACGGCAGATAACGCCGAACATAGCGCTCTGCAACGTAAAGCCCAAGCAGTGCAAAAGCCGCCCCCTCTTCCAGAGGGTTAATCAACGGCAGATAAAGCTGACGGTAGACCACACCGCTTTGTAAGTTGGTCAGTACGAGCAAACCAAGCAACAGGGCCGCCACGGGAGCAATCGCCACGCCGCCATACATTTCCGGCCAGCGGCAGAACGGCCACCAGGCCCGGCGAAGCGCGGCGTGTATCAGCAAAAGGGTAATACCTCCCGCTGCCATCAGCAGGCCGCTTTGCCAGGCGCTCATTCCCCACGGCAGCGACTGCACAAACCACAGCAGTTCGGCCCCAAATGCGAGCATCAGCATCCATAGCAACGCGAGATGCAGCCCCTGCGAAAGGCGTGCAGGCACCGTACTGTCATCACGATAAAGCAGCATGAGCGCAGACGGCAGCGCAATTACCCACGCCAGGTTGTGCCAGCCTGCGGCGAAAAGTTGCTGCTGATGAATTTGCTCAAACAGCATCAACAGCATGGCGGGCCACAGTAGCCACTGCGCAAAGCCGAGTTCACGCCATACCAAACGCTGGCGCATATAACGCCAGACCCAGGCCGAAAGGGCTATCAACGCGAGCAGGACAAATCCTGTCGTCGCGTCCTGGGTAGTGACGAGTTGCGCCGCACCCGCGAGGGCAATCACCCAGAATGCGACGCCGCCGATTAACAGCGCCAGGCTCAGACGTCGTATTTCCGCGCGCCACAACCAGGCGGCAGCGAGCCAGCTAAGGCTGAGCACGGCGAAAATCATCATGATAGAGAGCGGCGTTGTCTCGTCCATCAGCGCCCAGAGGCCGCTGCCCAGCGCCAGCAGTAATAGCGCGGTGCCGCTAAAACTCATGCGCCGCTGCTGTTGCTGCATGCCTAACCACAGCACCCCCACACCTTCAAGCGCCCAGGCCATCGCCGTCCAGCGCGCGGAAAGGGCCAGCGGAATGGCGAGCGTAGTGAAAGCGCCGCCCAGCGCCAGCGCAGCCAGCACCAGGGTACGTTCCGCCGACGGGAATCGACGCAAAACCAGCCACGCCAGCGCCAGATAAAACGCGCCGTAGCCCAGCGCGCTGATTGCCGGGCCATACGTCATGTGTTGGGTCATGACATACTGCATACCAAAACCAATCAGCGGCGGTGCGAAGAGCAAAACGCCGTCAACCACACGCTTGCCTTTTTCCTGCGATCGCCAGGAGATCAGTACGCTCAGGACGCCGAAAATCAGGATATTGGCGATAAGGAACAGCTGGCAGTTAAGCCAGTATTCAGGGCGATAATCATTCATGCCCCACAATCCGCCCACGCCAAAGGTAAAAAGCAGTCCTAACAGATTCAGTTCGCGCCAGTGTTGCCGCGCGCTAATCGCCAGAATGCCAATGGACAGAAGCAGGTAGAAAGAGAACAGCGCAATGTAGTTGCCGCTTCCCGTTGAGAGCAGCACTGGCGCAAGGTAGCCGCCGAGGCTCGCCAGCATCGCCAGGCTCAGGGCATTTTGCAGCACCGCCAGGCCAACGCTTGCCGCGCAAATCAGCACCAGCAGCGCAAAGGCCAGCGTCATCGGCAACATTTGCCACAGGCGAAATGCCCCGAAAACGGTGAGATAAAGCACGCCCGTTGCACCGCCCTGCAGGATCAACGCATAGACGCGCTGTTTATGCCGCAATCGCCAGCCGATAGCCAGCAGCACCACCGCACAAAGCGCCGTCGCCACAAGACGCAGCTCCAGCGGAAACAGCGCATGCTCGACCGTATAGCGCAACAGGAAAGAGAGCCCAAGAAACAGCAGCAGAATACCCAGTTTAGCCAGTGGGTTACCCTGCATAAACCAGCGTAATAATGACGTGAATACGCCGCCAAATGCCGACGATGTCGCGCGCTCGGGCGGTGATACCGGTTCGTGTTTTTCCGTGGGCTGCCAGGGATTGGCGGGCGCGGATTGAACGGGCTCGACGGGAATCACCGGTTCAACTGCCGCAACCGGTTTTGGCTCCGGCGCATCATGAGCACCGCGTTGCTCCAGCTCCTCGAGCCGACGGCGAAGCAGCGAAATCTCATAGCGCATGGCGGAAGTACGATTAATGGCGACAATCGCCAGGATGGGTACCACCACCAGCGCAAAGAACAGTACGATACAGCCAAGGATTACCAGCTCGTCCATGTTTCCACCTTAAGCCATCACGGATAGATGCAGATTGACACAAATGGTTGCATTTACGCTAATAATCTTTGTAAAGAGAAAGGATTTTCAGAAGGGAACAACATAAAACCGGATGGGTGGCCCCATCCGGCTAGCAGTGGCATCAGAACGCGAAGCAGGAACAGCCCAACACGCCCCAGAATGCCTGTTCATCGGAGACAGGAATCGACGACTTACGCGCGATATCATGCTGATGGCCGTGTACGCCGCAGCTACCGCAGCACTGGTGCATCTGCACCACGGCGCCCATTTTTCCGGCAACCGGCGGCGCAGAGCGATAATGGCCCGGCACTTTCACCACCGGTGACCAGTCAGGTACTACCGGAATCGCTGGCGGCGCCAGCGGCGTGAAGTGACCGGCGGCATACACCACTTTGCCATCCACGATAGTCATCACCGATTCAATACCCTTGATCTCTTCTTCCGGCACGCTGAAGTAGTCTTTCGACAGCACCACCAGGTCGGCAAGCTGATCTTTCTCGATGCGGCCTTTTTTACCCTGCTCACTGGAGAACCACGCGCTGCCTGCGGTCCACAGTTCCAGCGCCACATCGCGCGGCAGACGGTTTTCATCGTCATACATCGCCATACCACCAACCGTGCGGCCAGAAACCAGCCAGTAAAGCGCGGTCCACGGGTTGTAGCTTGCCACGCGGGTGGCATCCGTACCCAGTCCGACAGGCACATCAGCAGCCAGCATTTTGGCAACCGGCGGGGTATGTTTCACCGCTTCTTTACCGTAACGCTCGATGAAGTATTCACCCTGGAAGGCCATACGGTGCTGTACTGCAATCCCGCCGCCCAGCGCTTTAACACGTTCGATATTACGTTCAGTGATGGTTTCTGCGTGGTCAAAGAACCAGTGCAGGCCGTTAAACGGAATGTCGCGGTTCACTTTTTCGAACACATCCAGCATGCGGCTGATCGATTCGTCATAGGTGGCGTGCAGGCGGAACGGCCAGCGGTGCTCTACCAGGTGACGCACCACGCGCTCCAGTTCATCTTCCATCCCTTCCGGCAGGTCCGGACGCGGCTGGAGGAAGTCTTCGAAATCCGCCGCCGAGAATACCAGCATCTCGCCTGCGCCGTTGGCACGATAGAAATCGGTGCCCTGGCCCGGTTTCAGCATATCCGTCCAGCGCTCGAAATCTTCCAGCTCCTGTTTCGGCCGCTGCGTGAACAAGTTATAGGCGATACGAATCGTCATCTGCTCTTTAGCGTGCAGTTCTTCGATGATTTCGTAATCTTCCGGGTAGTTCTGGAAGCCGCCGCCAGCATCAATGGCGCTGGTCAGCCCAAGGCGGTTCAGCTCGCGCATAAACTGGCGAGTCGAGTTCACCTGCATCTCCAGCGGCAGTTTTGGCCCTTTCGCCAGCGTTGAGTAGAGGATCATCGCATTGGGTTTGGCGATCAGCATCCCGGTTGGGTTGCCGTTATTATCACGCACGATTTCGCCGCCCGCCGGGTTTGGCGTCTCTTTGGTGTAACCCACGGCTTTCAGCGCCGCGCGGTTGAGCAGCGCGCGATCGTACAGATGCAGCACAAACACCGGCGTATCCGGCGCGGCTTCATTCAGCTCTTCAATGGTTGGCATGCGGCGTTCGGCAAACTGGAATTCGCTCCAGCCGCCCACCACGCGCACCCACTGCGGCGACGGCGTGCGATCGGCCTGATCTTTCAGCATTCTCAATGCGTCTGCCAGCGACGGCACACCTTCCCAGCGCAGCTCAAGGTTGTAGTTCAGGCCGCCACGAATCAGGTGCAGGTGCGAGTCATTCAGCCCCGGGATCACCGTATGCCCTTTCAGATCGACAATCTGCGTGCCTTCGCCCGCGTAGGACATAATTTGATCGTTGCTGCCTGTTGCCAGAATTTTACCGTTGGCAATCGCCACCGCTTCCGCCAGCGGATGCTGACGATCGAGCGTGTGAATTCGACCCTGATTCAGGATCAGTGTGGCTTTTTGTGACATGTCACTCTCCTCAAACCGGATCAGGCTTTTTTAAGCCATCCGGCGAATAGTCGGGTCACGATGGGCATCCAGAGCCAGACAACCAGCGCAACCACACAGGCATCGTTAATGAAATGAAGCAGCAAGGAGCCCTGCAGGGCGGGGAACAGCGCGCCGGTTATCCACGGCACCAGGTTGGTGCTGGGAAAGATCACCAGCAGCGTGATGAGAAATTGTTTCCACTGTTTTGGCTGACGCACGTGCGGTGACGGTGGCGTAAACCAGAACGCCGCTTCGGTTCGGACTTCCGTGTGATCGCCTTCGGCTAATAGGGGGGTAATTTCATCCACCAGCTGTTTGCGCGTTTCGGACTGCGTCCAGGCGTAGAGGTGCTCCAGGGTATCGAAGCGAATGATGATATTCCAGGCAACCTGCCCGTCCGCCGGGCGAATAACGTTAGCGCCAAGATGGCCGGGATACTCTGCGGCAACGGGCATGATTTTGCCGAGCCAGGCTTCATACTGGTCCGCATCTTCCGGACGCAGCGCATGCGTAATCACCAGCGTTACATGTTTTTGCGTCATGACGGTTTTCCTTGCTGTCGCATTCTGACGGGAAGCGTTTCGCCCCCCGTCGTCGTCATTACGCTTTGCGTTCCGGCGCGCCGTGAACCAGGGTGTAAGCATAATCCACGCCCATACCATAGGCGCCGCTGTGCTCACGAACCAGATCCATCACCGCGTCGTAAGTTTCTTTACGTGACCAGTCACGCTGGTACTCCAGCAGCACTTGCTGCCAGGTTACCGGAACGGCGCCAGCCTGAACCATACGATCGATGGAACGTTCGTGCGCATCAACCGAAGTACCGCCAGACGTATCGGTAACCACATAAACTTCAAAACCTTCTTCCAGCGCCATTAATGCCGGGAAGGTCAGACAAACCTCAGTCCACAGGGCAGAAATAATCAGCTTTTTACGTCCGGTGGCTTTTACCGCCTTCACGAAAGCTTCATCTTCCCAGGAGTTCATGGAGGTGCGTTCAATCGGTTTAATTTCCGGATGAACCGCCAGCAGTTCCGGCCAGATATAGCCACTGAAGCTTTTGGTTTCAACCGAGGTATAGATGGTTGGGACGTTAAAAATTTTACCGGCTTTTGCCAATGCAACGGTGTTATTTTTCAACGTCTGACGATCGATATTCGCCACGCCGAAGGACATTTGCGGTTGATGGTCGATAAAAATGAGGGTGGAGTTGGATGGATCGATCAGTTCCCGAATAGACATAAAAACACCTTCTTAAGCAATGAGTTAAGTGGAAATTTTAGGACTAAATGACAGGTGGATACTGAATCAGAATGCAGGATGAGTATAGCCGGAAATTTTTAACGAGTTATTAAAGAAAATTTATGGTTCGATGACGGTAAATATTATGTTATTAAATGAACGGGTTATCATAAATTAGCACGCAAACTATTGATTTCAGAAATTTCATTACTAGCATAGTTGCCATGGTTTTTGTTAAAACAGGAAAGATTTTATTCGGGAAATAATTAACGTTATGCGTATTAATCTGGACGTTTTACAAATCCTTGACGCGATCGACCGACACGGCAGTTTTGCTGCTGCTGCGGAGTCGCTTTATAAAACCCCTGCCGCGCTCAGCTATATGGTGCAAAAGCTTGAAAGCGAACTCGATATTACACTTCTCGATCGTTCAGGACACCGCGCAAAGTTTACCGACACGGGTAGAATGATGCTGGAAAAGGGGCGCGTATTACTCAGCGCCGCGCGCGATCTGGAAAAACAGGCCGTGCAGGTCAATTCGGGATGGGAAAAAGAGCTGTTAATCGCGCTGGATGACTCTTTTCCATTCGACGCACTGATACCTATCATTGAAGAATTCTATGCCCTGCATAAACAGACCCGCCTTAATTTCAGCCACCATACGCTGGCCGGCGCGTGGGAGGAACTGACGCATAACGGTGCAGATATCATTCTGGGGGCAATAAACGA
The DNA here is from genome assembly GCF_008369545.1 of Pseudocitrobacter sp. 73. Lineage (NCBI taxonomy): Bacteria > Pseudomonadati > Pseudomonadota > Gammaproteobacteria > Enterobacterales > Enterobacteriaceae > Pseudocitrobacter > Pseudocitrobacter sp. 73. Next base: position 128,863 of record NZ_VTZO01000005.1, read on the forward strand.
TCCCCCGACTTCTGCCGCCTGGTCATGGCATATGCTTGGTATGCTCGACAACGCCTTTGTGGTCTCCCCGGTACATCCGCTGGCGCAGGAGCAGGAACCGATAACCGTGGAACAAATGATCAAACATCGTGCCGTCGTGGTCAGTGACAGCGCGCGCCTGTGCCGCCCCATCAATTCTAATCTTATTGATGAACAGGCGCAGATCCGCGTCGATGATTTTCATTCCAAAGTCACCCTATTGCGAGCCGGGTTAGGCTGCGGATTCCTGCCGCGACATATTGCCCATCCCTGGATAGACGCCGGCGATCTGATTGAGAAAAAGGTGGTGTCGTGCCGACAGAAAGATGTTGCCTATATTGCCTGGCGCAACGGCCATGACGGGCTAGCACAGCAATGGTGGCGGGACGCGGTCATCAACTACAATCTGACCGTCCCGCTTTACCCCTGATTTACTCGCCAAACCAGACCGTGGCCGACAGTGCAGGTAGCGTCAGTACGCCATCCTGATTTTCGCCACTGCCTTCCCGCTGCGTGAGCGTGTTAAAGCTCAGCAGCGGCGTATCTTCCAGCACCACTTCGCAGGCCTCACCACGGTTAATGGCTATCAGCACGCGCTCCCTTTTCAGGACACGCGCAAACACCACGACGTTATCTTCGGCGTACAGCACCTGGCAACCGCCGCGCCGCAATGCTTCGCTCTTTTTACGCAGTTTCGCCATCCGCTGATAAAGCGCGAGCAGTTCACCGTCCTGCTGACTTTTATCCCACGGGAACGGCTTACGACACATCGGGTCGTTCGCGCCGTCCACACCGACTTCATCGCCATAATAGATGCACGGCACGCCCGGCCAACTGAACAACCACACTACGCCCAGCCCTAATCGGGCGACATCTTTGCCCAACAGTGTTTTGAAGCGTGCGGTATCGTGGCTATCTAGCTGATTAAACATCCGCAACTGCTGCTGATGCGACAGCCCCGCACGATAATCTTCCATCCACGTCATGCAGGTTTGCGCATCGATTTTTTGTGGATCGTAAGAGAGGTCGGTATTGGCCAGAAACGCCCACACCGGCAGTGTAAAGCCGCGATAATTCATCGCCGCGTCTTCTGTATCGGCCTGTAGCCACTGGCGCGCATCGCCAAAGTGTTCGCCGAAAACGTAAGAGTCCGGGCGCGTCTCTTTCGCCGCCTGGGTTATTCCGGCGACGTGCTGCAGATTATTGCGTGCGCCGCCGCCCTCACCGAGCATATGCACCACATCCAGCCGCCAGCCGTCCATATTCCACGGCGCTTTCAGCCAGTGGCGGACGATGCTCTCTTCGCCGCGATAGATTTCATTGACCAGTGATTCTGACTGATAATCAAGCTTCGGCAGGCTTGGATAGCCCAGCCAGTCCAGCGCGCGGCCCTCCGGCGAGAAGCTGTACCAGTCGCGCCACGGCGACGACGCGTTATGGCACGCCCCGCTGCTTGCGGTATTCTGCCGATCAAACCAGGCATGCGTGTCGCCGCTGTGGTTAAACACGCCGTCGAGGATCAGGCGCATCCCCTCGCGGTGGGTATTTTCGCGCAGGCGCAGCAGAGCCGCGTTCCCCCCAAATTGCGGGTCTACTTCGCGATAATCCTGAGTGTCATATTTATGCACGCTTGGCGCGGTGAAAACCGGGTTCAGGTACAGCCCGGTCACGCCCAGTTTTTTCAGATACGGCAGCTTTTCGCTGATACCGTCCAGGTCGCCGCCGTAGAACGTCGACCCCCCTGCGTCTGCGGTGAGGGGCTCATCCCAGTCGCGCAGAATAATGTCATGCCCGGCGGCGTGGTGGTAATAAACCTTGTCCTGTTCCGGCGTACGCGTTTCGCTACGGGCAAAACGGTCCGGGAAGATTTGATAGAAGATCTGATCAGCCACCCACTGCGGCCCGCTGTCGGGCAGATCGACCGCAAACAACTCAAGCTTCGCGGGTGGAATAGGGCTAAATCCTTTTGGCGCAAACCAAAGCTGGCGGTCTGGCCACAAGAGTTTAAAAGCATAGCGGCGGCGCGACTGCCCGCTGTCGAGCGGTATCTCACCGCGCCAGGCGGTTACGCCCGGTACCGGTGATTTGCTCAGGCGTTTCATCGCCACGACGCACTCTTCATTGTCGATTTCCACACGCATCGTGATGCGCTGCGGCAGGTCGTTTCCGCGCAACCACAAGGTCATCGACAAGCGATCGTCGTGCGACTTAATAAAGGGTGCGACAGGCAGATGCCAGGCGTTCAACATCATTTAATTCCCCTCAGTTAACAGTGAGCCCACCTTGCCACAAGCTATTTGGGCTCTACTCCTCTTTTCGTCGTTTTTCGGGGGCGGAGGCTGGGGGCGTAAAAAAGCCCGGCAACTGACGTTAACCGGGCTTTCCGTTAGGTTTTTTGCCTGATGGCGCTTTGCCTATCAAGCCAACCAACCGCGCATATTAACGACGGCTACGACGTGATTTAAACATCCAGCCAATCAGCAGCAGCACAATCCATGCAAAACCAACATACAGAGAAATACGCGTATCCGGGTGATAACCGATCAGGCCGATGATAAAGACGAGGAAAATCAGGCCAATAATCGTCGTGGTCACGCCACCCGGCACTTTGAATTTCAGCGCTTTCACCTCTTCCGGCGACAGACGACGGCGGAAGGCGACCTGTGAGAGCAGGATCATAATCCACACCCATACGGTGGCGAAGGTCGCCAGCGAGGCGATCACCAGGAAGACGTTTTCCGGCATGATGTAGTTCAGATACACCGCAAACAGCAGCGCAATGGTCATCACCATCACGGTGACCCACGGAATACCGCGACGCGAGGTTTTGGCAAACACTTTTGGCGCACTGCCCTGCTCGGCCATGCCGTGCAGCATACGGCCCACGCCGAACACATCGCTGTTAATTGCTGAAAGCGAGGCCGTCAGCACCACAAAGTTGAGGATGCTGGCAGCGAAGGTAATGCCCATATGCTGGAAAGTCAGCACAAACGGGCTGCCGTCAGTGCCCACCTGGTTCCACGGGTAAATAGACATGATCACAAACAGTGTACCCACGTAGAACACCAGAATACGCATCGGCACGGAATTGATGGCGCGCGGAATGGATTTCTCCGGGTCTTTTGCTTCACCGGCGGTAATACCGATAATTTCGATACCGCCGTAGGCGAACATCACCATTTGCAGCGACATCACCATGCCGAGCCAGCCGTTACTGAAGAAACCGCCGTTGCTCCAGAGGTTATGTACGCCGGTCGGTTGCCCGCCGTTGCCAATCCCCCAGATGATAATACCGAAACCGGCGGCAATCATGATGATGATGGTGGCGACTTTGAAGAAGGAGAACCAGAACTCAAGCTCACCAAAGACCTTCACGCTCATCAAATTGATAGCGCAAATGATCATCACCACGCTCAGCACCCAAATCCAGTGCGGTACATCGGGGAACCAGACGCCCATATAGATGCCAAACGCGGTGACGTCAGCGATCGCGACAATCAGGATTTCAAAGCAGTAAGTCCAGCCGGTGATGTAGCCTGCCAGCGGGCCGAGGTTTTCCTGTGCATAGCGCGAGAAAGAACTGGCTGCCGGGTTGTGCACCGACATTTCGCCCAGCGCGCGCATGATGATATACGCCGCCACGCCACCAATAATATAGGCCAGCAGTACGCTCGGCCCGGCCATCTTGATTGCATCGGCGGAACCATAAAACAGCCCGGTACCAATTGCCGACCCTAGCGCCATGAAGCGAATGTGCCGGGTACTTAGCCCGCGCTTCAGCTTGTTGTTTTCCATCGTTTCCAATGCCATTTCTTACCAAAAAACAAAAAACCACGGGACGTAAAGTCCCGTGGTTAAACAGAGTGTTATCGCGCGAAAATTAATGCGCGTTAGACGTTACCTGTCGGCCTGCCGCACGGTCCCAGATAATCGCCAGAACCGCCATTATCACCGTCGGCAGCAGCCAGGCCAGGCCTTGCTCCGCCATCGGCAGACGCGCCGTCCAGCCAGGCAACACATCAGCGAAGGCCGATGCTTTGATACCGTCAAGGATACCAAACATCAGGCTGATAAACATCGCGGGTGCAATTACGCGGGTCGAATTATGCCACCAACCGCGGGTAAAGCTTAATACAACCAGTGCGATACATGGCGGATAAATCAGCGTCAGTACCGGAATGGAGATCTGAATCAGGTGGCTCAGCCCCAGGTTGGAGACCGCCATCGAGAAGATACCCAGAATAAACACCAGCGAGCGGTAAGAGAGCGGCAGATACTGCGCGAAGAACTCCGCACACGCACAGGTCAGGCCAACAGCGGTAACCAGACAGGCGATAAAGATGAGCGCCGCCAGCAGGAAGCTGCCTGCCCCGCCGAAGGTATGCTGCACATACGCATGCAGAATCGCCGCGCCGTTCGCGCTCTTATCGACCAGCAGCGCGCTATCAGAACCCAGACGGAACAGCGCCAGGTACAGCAGCGTCAGGCCAACACCGGCCATCAGGCCCGCCCAGATGGTATAACGAGTCAGCAGGCGGGCTTCAGTGACGCCGCGAGAACGTGCCGCGTTTACAATAACGATCCCGAACACCATCGCGCCCAGGGTATCCATGGTCAGATAACCATTCACAAAACCATTGGAGAACGGTGCTGTTTGATAGGCTTCAAGCGCGTGGCTGATGGGGCCTGCCGGCCAGATAACCGCAGCAACGGAAAGCACCAGCAATGCCAGAATTTTCATCGGCGCGAGGAAGTTGCCGACGGTATCCAGCAGTTTGCCCGGATAGAGGGAAACCAGGATCACCAGCGCAAAATAGACCAGGCTGTAGATAAACAGCGGCATCGCGCCATCGCCCGTCAGCGGGGCAATACCAATTTCAAATGAGACTGTCGCGGTACGCGGCGTCGCAAACAGCGGGCCAACGGCCAAATAACAAACTGTCGCCAGCAGGACACCTGCGACTTTACCAATTGGCGTACTCAGGCTATCGACGCCACCGCCGACTTTTGCCAGCGCGACAACGGTCAACACAGGCAGACCGACTGCGGTAATCAAAAAGCCGAGCGCGGCGATCCAGACGTTCGGACCCGCCAGTAAACCGACCATTGGAGGGAAAATGATGTTGCCAGCGCCGACAAACAACGCAAAGGTCATAAAGCCCAGAGCGATGATGTCGCGTGTTTTTAACTGATGGGTCATATGTAACTACTGCCTGTGGATGTGGTGTTGTACAAATAAAAAACTTTGTGCCCGCTCCAACGGAATGTTTCAGAGGAAACAAGCAACAAACTCAGCGGGATATGCTCCCTTCGTAGCGTGAGGAAGAATAGTTTTTTGATTTGCTACGTAAATACAGTCTGATTCCTACTGCATTAGGCGCAATTTAAACGCTTATAACGTTTTAAAGCAATATGGGATCGCGAAACCAGACGATTATACCGATACTAAAGATAAACCTGGAACGATTAACCAGATATAGGAAAAACACATGGCTGATCGTGCGAACAAAAAAGCGTCAGTTGTTCATTAATTATTCGAGGGCAAATTGACTGCAAAGTAAACAGACCAGCCGAGGCTGGTCTGTGGAAACGCATCGTGACAAGCGCCAGTTCAGGCCCTTTATTTGGCAATTAATCGTTCCGGTAGCAGGAAACTGAAGCGCGTTCCTTTCCCTGGCTGACTTTCGATATCCAGACGGCTATCGTGGTGATTCAACGCATGTTTAACAATCGCCAGCCCTAATCCGCTGCCGCCGGTCTGTCGGGAACGCGCCTTATCCACGCGATAAAAACGCTCGGTTAAACGCGGAATATGTTCCGCCGCGATGCCAGGCCCGCTGTCCTCAACGCTGAACTGTGCGCCGTGCGGCGCATGCTGCCAGCACACAGTGATTTTCGTGCCCGCAGGCGTATGATTCACCGCGTTGTACACCAGATTCGAAACCGCACTGCGCAGTTGCTCTTCATTGCCCAGCACTTTCAACGTGTCATCAATATCAAAATGAAGTTCGTGCTGATGTTGGCTGAGAGTCTGCGCTTCCCGTTCAACCACCTTCAACATCATCGGCACATCCACCTTTTCATTGAGGGTGAGTGTCGGCGCGGCTTCAATTTTCGATAGCGTCAGCAGCTGTTTCACCAGCCCTTCCATACGCTGCGTCTGTTCACGCATGGTGTGCAACGCTTTTTCGCGCGTTGGGCCTTCGAGCACCTGCTCCTGAAGCATTTCCAGATAGCCCTGCAACACCGTCAATGGCGTACGCAGTTCATGACTGACGTTGGCAAAGAAGTTGCGCCGCGCACCTTCCAGCTGATGCATTTGCGTGACATCGCGCGCCACCATCAGCAACTGCCGGTCGGTATAGGGCATGATACGGATTTCCAGATGGCGCCCATTATTGAGCACCAGATGCAGCGGTTTAAGAAACTCGCGTTGCTTAAGATGCTGCGTAAATTCCGGATAACGCAGCAGGTTAAGAATATTTTGCCCGCTGTCGTCCGGCCAGCGCAGGCCAAGCAACTGCTGCGCCAGGCCATTACACCAGAAGATTGCGCCCTCTTCCGTGGTCAATACCACCGCATCGGGCAGCGATTCTGCACCGCTACGAAAGCGTTTAATCAGATTACCCAGTTCACGGCGACGTTTTTTATTACGCAATTGCATCTGGTTAAGGCCGTACAACAGGGGTTCCCAGCTACCGCGCCCCGGCGGTGGCGTCATGCTGCGATCGACCCATAACCACCAGGAAAGACGTAAAAGATTCCAGAAATGCCAAATCAACAACCCGGTCACCGCGGCCAGCAGAAACCAGGGAAGATGGCCGATAAGCAGCCCTAATATCAGGGCCGGGAGACAACACAAGAAAAGCTCAAAGGCGAGTCTTTTCCATGACAGCCGTTCCAGCACGCGTCACACTCCTGTCAACATTCAGAAACGAGCCGAAAAACGGTAGCCCGTGCCGCGAACGGTTTGCACCATACGATCGTGGCCGCTGTGTTCCAGCGCTTTACGCAGGCGGCGAATATGCACATCCACCGTGCGATCTTCCACATAAACGTTAGTGCCCCAGACATGGTTCAACAGTTGCTCACGGCTATAGACGCGTTCAGGATGCGTCATAAAGAAGTGCAGCAACTTAAATTCGGTCGGGCCCATATCGAGCGGGTTTTCCCCGGTCATCACGCGATGCGAGGTGGGATCAAGGCTTAAACCCTGCATCTCAATCACCTCCTCCACCGCCATTGGGGAGATACGGCGCATCACCGCTTTAATACGCGCCACCAGCTCTTTCGGGGAAAAGGGTTTAGTAATGTAATCATCCGCGCCGGTTTCCAGACCGCGTACGCGATCCTCTTCTTCACCGCGCGCCGTCAGCATCATAACCGGAATATCACGGGTCAGCGCTTCACGCTTGAGATGTTTGATAAACTGTAGCCCTGAGCCGCCCGGTAGCATCCAGTCGAGCAGAATAAGATCGGGCCAGGGTTCATTGAGCTGATTCACCGCGCTGTCATAATCTTCCGCCTCAATCGGCTGGAAACCATTTTGCTCCAGCACGAAACAGACCATTTCGCGGATGGGTGCTTCATCTTCAACGACCAGAATACGTCTCGCCATTTTATGCCCTGTTTTTTTAGCCATCAGTATACATTTGGCGCCATTATGCGTCAGATTTATGACACTTTTATGAAAAACATGACCGTAAAATGATGGCGATTTACGAAATATGACACTCGCGGAAGACACCCGTCGATCCTGCTGCCGGGGAATGTATAATCCCGGCTATGCTTTTTTCCCCACAGGGACGACGATGCGAATTCTTCATACTTCAGACTGGCACTTAGGCCAGAATTTTTACAGTAAAAGCCGTGCCGCAGAACACGATGCGTTTCTGAACTGGCTGCTGGAGACCGCGCAACGCGAACAGATAGACGCCATTATTGTGGCGGGCGATATCTTTGATACCGGCTCGCCGCCAAGCTATGCGCGCGAGCTCTACAACCGCTTTGTGGTAAATCTGCAACAAACCGGCTGTCATCTGGTGGTGCTTGCCGGGAATCATGACTCCGTCGCCACGCTGAATGAATCGCGCGATATTTTGTCGTTCCTGAATACCACGGTGATTGCCAGCGCCGGACACGAGCCTTTTATTTTGAATCGCCGCGACGGCACACCCGGCGCAGTTTTCTGCCCGGTGCCGTTTCTGCGCCCGCGCGATATCGTCGTCAGCCAGGCCGGGCTTTCCGGTGCGGAAAAACAGCAACATTTACTGGAAACCATTACTGACTACTATCAGAAACAATACCAGCAGGCCTGTACGCTTCGCGGCGACCGCCCGCTGCCTATTATCGCCAGCGGCCACCTGACCACCGTCGGCGCCAGCAAAAGTGATGCCGTGCGTGAGATCTATATTGGCACACTGGATGCCTTCCCGGCGCAAAACTTCCCGCCCGCCGATTACATCGCCCTCGGGCATATTCATCGCGCGCAGAAAATTGGTGGCAGCGAGCATATTCGCTACTGCGGCTCGCCTATCCCCCTCAGCTTCGACGAAACGGGGAAAAGTAAGAGCGTTAACCAGGTGACCTTTGTCGACGGTAAGCTTCAGGACGTCACGCCAATCGATGTCCCGGCCACGCAACCGCTGGCGATCATTAAGGGCGACTTTGAGAGCATAAGCAGCCAGTTGGCGCAGTATCGCGATGCTCCGTCTGAGCCCCCGGTCTGGCTGGATATCGAAATCACCAGCGATGAGTATCTGCATGATATTCAGCGTAAAATTCAGGTCATTACCGATGATTTACCCGTAGATGTGCTGCTGGTCCGGCGCAGCCGCGAACAGCGTCAGCGCATTCTGGACAACAGCCTGCGTGAAACGCTGAGCGAACTGGAAGTTGAAGAGGTTTTCCAGCGTCGGCTGGCGCTGGAAACGCTGGAAGAACCCCAGCAGGCGCGCCTGAAGGCGTTGTTTGATCTCACCGTACACTCGCTTGATGAGGAGCCGCAGCCATGAAAATCCTCAGCCTGCGCCTGAAGAACCTTAACTCGCTGAAAGGCGAGTGGAAAATCGATTTCACCGCCGAACCGTTTGCCAGCAACGGCCTGTTTGCCATCACCGGGCCGACAGGCGCGGGGAAAACCACCCTGCTGGACGCCATCTGTCTCGCGCTGTATCACGAAACACCGCGCCTCAACACGGTATCGCAATCGCAAAACGATCTGATGACCCGCGACACCGCCGAGTGTCTGGCGGAAGTTGAGTTTGAAGTACAGGGCGTGGCCTATCGCGCATTCTGGAGCCAGAACCGCGCGCGCAATCAGCCGGACGGCAACCTACAGGCGCCGCGCGTTGAGCTGGCGCGTCGCGATGACGGCAAAATTCTGGCCGACAAAGTCAAAGACAAGCTCGAACTTATCGCGTCGTTGAGCGGGCTGGATTACGGGCGCTTCACCCGTTCGATGTTGCTATCACAGGGGCAGTTCGCCGCGTTTCTTAATGCGCGCCCGAAAGAGCGCGCGGAGCTGCTGGAGGAACTCACCGGCACGGAAATTTATGGGCGAATCTCTGCGCAAGTCTTTGAAAAGCATAAGCTGGCGCGAACCGAGCTGGAAAAGCTTCAGGCGCAATCCTCCGGAATGGTGCTGCTAAGTGAAGAACAGCAACAGTCACTGCTGGGAAGTTTGCAGGCGCTTACTCTCGAAGAAAAAGTCGCACTGGAGCAGCAGACGATCGCCCAACATCAGCAACAGTGGTTGCTGCGCCAGAGGGAACTGACGCGCGAAACGCATACCGCCCGGGAAGCGCTCACCGCCGCAGATCAGGCCCTGGCAGCAGCGCAGCCCCAGTTGGAAACGTTACGCCGCGCCCAACCGGCGGAGCTGCTGCGCCCGCGCTGGGCGCACCTTCAGGAGCAGGCAATCACGCTTGCCAGAACCCAGCAGCAAACGCTGCAAGTAAATACTCGCTTACATGAAGCAACTACCCGCCGTAACCGCATCCGCGCCACGGCGGTTGAACAGATGCGCGGGTTACAGCACACGCAAACTCAGCTTAACCAGTGGCTTGAGGAGCACGATCGCTTCAAGCACTGGGGCAGCGAACTCACCGGCTGGCGAGCTGCATTTGCGTTACAGGCGCGTGAAAACACGCAGTTGCAGAACAACCAGCAGCGCCTGAGTACGCTGGAAAAACAGCTAGCCCAGCTACCCGCCTCCACGCTGACGCTGAATCTTGCCGAAGCCAGCGACGCCATTAACGCGCACAGCGCAGCGCGTCCTCTGCGCCAGCAACTCACTACGCTGCATGCACGGTTCCTGCCGCTGCAAAAACGGCGTCAGCAGTTGATAGAAGCACAGGGCAACCGTCGCCAGCAGCTGGAAAAACTGACCGCAGAGCTGACCGATCGCCGCCAGCGCTACAAAGAGCAAAACCAGCAACTGAACGACGTCCGCGCGCTGTGCGACATGGAAGCAACCATTGTGAGTCTGCAAGCCGAACGCGCCAGGCTGCAACCCGGTTGCGCCTGCCCGCTGTGCGGTGCGACCGAGCATCCGGCGATTGCGGAATACCAGGCGCTGACGCCAGGCGTAAATCAGGCGCGTCGCGATGTACTGGAGCGCGACGTCAAACGGCTGGCGGAAGAAGGTGCAACCCTGCGCGGCCAGCAGGATGCCCTGCAAAAGCAACAGCAGGTTGAAGAAAGCGAGCTGGAGTCTCTTTCTCAGCAGGAGCAAGCGCTTACCTCTCAATGGCAGGAGGTGACGGCCGCGTTAGGCGTGACGCTACGCGCCGAGGAAGCGATTAGTGAGTGGCTTGCCGCACAGGAAGAGTACAAACAGCAGCTTTATCAGCACAGTCAGCGGCTGAATTTACAGCAGCAGGTAACCGACCTTCAGCAGCAGATTGCGCAGGCACAGAATGAACTCACCCAGCGCCGCGAGGCGTTGCAGGCTCAACTGGCAACGCTTTCGCTCACCGCACCGCTTGCCGGGGAAGAGAATGCCTGGCTGGCGGTACGCGAAGAGGAAAATCGGCTCTGGCAAAGCCAGCAGACACAGCACGGTGAGACGCAGCATAAACTCGCCCAGCTTCAGCCTTTGCTGGACACCCTGCCTGCGTGTGAAATCGAAGAGACAACGCCTGTCTCGCTGGAAGGATGGCAGCAGATCCACAACGATTGCATCTCCCTCGCCAGCCAGTGGCAAACCTTGTCGCAGCAGGAAGCGCTGGAAAAAGAGCGTCTGGATCAAGCCGAGCGCGAGTTCGACCAGGCGTTGGCGGAATCACAATTCAGCGACCGCGTGGCGTTTCAGGCCGCATTGCTGGAACAGCCTGAGCGCGAGCGCCTGGAGCAACTTAAACAGTCGCTGGAGAGCAAACTTCAGCAGTGCCGCACGCTGGATACTCAGGCACAGGATGCGCTGCAACGTCATCAGGCCCAACGCCTGGCAACGCTTACCGACGATGTTTCACTTGAACAGGTGCAAACCCAACTGGCGCTGATGGCCCAGCAGTTGCGGGAAAACAGCGCGCGTCAGGGAGAACTTCGCCAGCAGTTGAAACAGGATGAAGAGAACCGCCGCCAGCAACAAAACCTGCTGCTGGAGATTGAAAAAGCCAGCGCGCAGGTGGAAGACTGGGCGCATCTGAACGCACTGATTGGCTCTAAAGAGGGCGATAAATTCCGCAAATTCGCCCAGGGGCTGACGCTGGATAATCTGGTGTGGCTGGCAAACGACCAGCTTAGCCGCCTGCACGGGCGCTATCTTCTGCAACGTAAAGCCAGCGAAGCGCTTGAACTGGAGGTAGTCGACACCTGGCAGGCGGATGCGGTACGCGACACGCGAACCCTCTCCGGCGGAGAAAGTTTCCTCGTCAGCCTGGCACTGGCGCTGGCACTTTCTGACCTGGTAAGCCACAAAACGCGCATAGATTCGCTGTTCCTTGACGAAGGCTTTGGCACGCTGGACAGCGAAACCCTCGACACAGCACTGGACGCACTGGATGCGCTCAACGCCAGCGGCAAAATCATCGGCGTGATTAGCCACGTAGAGGCGATGAAAGAGCGCATTCCGGTACAGATTAAAGTGAAGAAAATTAACGGGCTCGGGTATAGCAGGCTGGATAAGGTGTTTGCGGTGGAGTGAAATTGAAATGTGGGGGAATGTGCGGCTATTTCCCCCTCACCCTGGCCCTCTCCCTCAAGGGAGAGGGGACATATTGTGCACGGTGTGATGTTCTCCCTCTCCCTGTGGGAGAGGGCCGGGGTGAGGGCATCAGCGCGCACAATTCCCCCAAACGCATCCCCTACAACGGCCACAACCACGCCGCGCCGCGCACGCCGCTGGAATCACCGTGCACCGCTTTGCGAATCGGTGTTTCGCACTCGCGGCCAAACACCCACGGCTTCACTAACTCCGGTATCGTTCGATACAAGCGATCAACGTTACTCATCCCGCCACCCAGCACAATCACGTCCGGATCGAGAATATTTACCACGTTCGCCAGCGATTTCGCCAGGCGCTGCTCATAGCGGCTGAAGGCCTGCTCCGCCAGAGCATCGCCCTGTTCCACCAGTTGCATAATCTCCCGCCCTTTCAGCGCGTTGCCGCTCAGCCGATGATAATCCGTCGCAAAGCCGGTGCCGGAAATAAAGGTCTCAATACAGCCCTGTTTCCCGCAGTAGCACGGCACTTCCGCCCGATAGCGCAATTCGTCATCGTCCATCCACGGCAGCGAATTATGTCCCCACTCGCCCGCCGTACCGTTACCGCCGATGTGCGAACGCCCGTTAATCGCCACGCCCGCGCCGCAACCGGTGCCAATAATCACCGCAAACACCGTTTGTGCCCCCGCCGCCGCGCCGTCAATGGCTTCGGATACCGCCAGGCAATTGGCATCGTTCGCCAGACGCACTTCCCGGCTCAGACGCTCGCTGAGATCATTATCAAACGGCTGCCCGTTCAGCCACGTGGAGTTAGCGTTTTTCACCACCCCGGTGTAGGGCGAAATCGAGCCAGGAATACCTATTCCAACCGTTCCCGTTTGCCCGGTCGCCTCTTCGGCCATTGCCACCAAATGAGCAATGTTTTCAATCGTTTCACGATAGTCGCGCGGCGTCGGTAAGCGATGCCTGAACAGCTGCTCTCCCTTGTCGCTTAGCGCGATGACTTCCGTTTTTGTACCGCCCAGATCAATCCCAATACGCACAGAACGCTCCTTCTGAAATTCCCCGATTAACAATGCAAGCATAGAGACAATTCGTTATCATGCCCGCTGAATTTAACGATAAAGCCGTGGGAAATATCATGCTGTGGTTCAAAAATTTAATGGTTTATCGTCTCAGCCGCGACATTTCTTTGCGCGCCGAAGAGATGGAAAAACAGCTCGCTGAATGGACTTTCACCCCGTGCGGAAGCCAGGATATGGCGAAAACCGGTTGGGTTCCGCCGATGGGCTCGTCGCAAAGCGACGCGTTGACCCACACGGCCAACGGTCAGATTATTATTTGCGCCCGCAAAGAAGAGAAGATCCTGCCGTCTCCGGTAGTGAAACAGGCGCTGGAAGCGAAGATCCACAAGCTGGAAGCCGATCAGGGTCGTAAGCTGAAAAAAACCGAGAAAGATTCGCTGAAAGACGAAGTGCTGCACTCTCTGCTGCCGCGCGCCTTCAGCCGCTTCAGCCAGACGATGATGTGGATCGACACCGTGAACGATCTGATTATGGTTGACTGTGCCAGCGCTAAAAAAGCGGAAGACACCCTCGCCCTGCTGCGTAAAAGCCTGGGTTCACTGCCGGTTGTCCCGCTGACAATGGAAAACCCGATCGAGCTGACCCTGACCGAATGGGTGCGTTCCGGTTCGGCGGCGCAGAGCTTCCAGATCCTCGATGAAGCAGAGCTGAAAGCGATCCTCGAAGATGGCGGCGTGATCCGCGCGAAGAAACAGGATCTGGTTTGTGATGAAATTGCGGTGCATATCGAAGCTGGTAAGCTGGTGACCAAACTGGCGCTCGACTGGCAGCAGCGCATTCAGTTTGTGATGTGCGACGACGGTTCAATTAAGCGTCTGAAGTTCAGCGATGAACTGCGAGACCAGAACGAAGATATCGACAGAGAAGACTACGCCGCGCGTTTTGACGCTGACTTTATCCTGATGACCGGGGAACTGGCAGCTCTGATTAAGAGCCTGGTGGAAGGGCTTGGCGGAGAAGCACAGCGTTAATGCTTCACTACTCCTTCCTGCCGCAGCAGGAAGGAGACACTCTTACAGATAACGACAAAGATAAGACGTCGGTTCCGCCACTTCCAGATGGAACTCGCTGTTGCCGGGCACGTTGAACACTTCACCAGCGGTATACACTTGCCACTCGGTTGCACCCGGTAGCAACACATTCAGCGCGCCACTGACTACCGTCATCTCTTCCGGCTGCGCGGTGCCAAAGGTGTACTCGCCTTCCGCCATCACGCCGACGCTCGCGCGCCCGGTGCTGCTGCTGGTAAAACCAATGGATTTCACTTTTCCGTCGAAGTATTCATTGCTTTGAAGCATAAACAGGCCCTTATTGTCTTGTGTTTAATCACTCAATATAGGGGTACGGACAGAAGCCTGTCACGCGAATTTATACCCGTCATACTTCAAGTTGCCTGTGCGTTGGCTACGCTCGTTCACCCCAGTCACGTACTTATGAACGCTCCCGGGGATTCACTCCCTTGCCGCCTTCATGCAACTCGAATTATTTTGGGTATATATTGTTAAACTAATAATTCTGCTGCCAGCCTGGCGACCAGCACATTTGACAGTAAAACAGGGACATCCAGCGCTTTTTGTAACAAATCACGGTGATGCTGATGGAAGCCTAAACAGTCCAGCACCAGTACATCCGCGCCCTGCTCGATGAGTTTTCCCCCGGCGGTCACCAGTTCAAGATCGGTACCGTGAATCGGGTTTGCCAGTTCGTAATAGGGTTCAGAGGGCAGTACCTGCCACTTCTCCTGTTGTGCGCGAAGAATCTCCTCAATGGGAACGATCACGCCAACCTGATGGCCTTCTACAATCGACGCCACTAACGGTGGAATAATTCGCTGAGGCTCGATAAGCATCGCATTACGCGCCACCAGATGTTGCAGTTTAAACGTATTCATCAACAGAATGACGTCATACTGTTGATTATCCAGCACTTCAATAATGGCCTGGAGATCGCGTTCAATTTTTGAACGGGAGACTTCAGCCAGTTGGTTATCGTTAAGCAACGCCAGAATTGTTTCCTCTCCCGGTTGCGCCCCATACTCCTTCATAACCTCCTCACGACTCAGATTTCCTAACAAACTCTTATGGGTAATCTGATCTTCCCTGATGTGCTCAGTGAGTAGTGGCAACACTTCTTTGACGGGTACAACCCCTACCGTCAGAATCGCCAACGTCGTATTCATGTTATGTACCTTCTTTACAACCACTGCCTGCACACGGCTCTTCTTACCACTTGGCCACCTGGATGGATGAAAAAACACCGTTCAGAAGCGTAGCAGCTCATTTATCAGGCGAAATGTAAAGGTTCCGGATGATTCCGGCACGCTCCTGATATAACTAAACTTTAACCTTTTAATAACAGTTACGATAAGTAAAAAGTGTGATTAAGGCCCAATATAACCACTTTATTATTGGGCCTTATTGAGGGGTGTTAGCTTTTGGAAGGGTCTTCATAGCGCTGTTTGGCGTCAAGCGCGTCCTGCTTCGTAGTATGCTCACTAATCAGCGTATCGGGTGTGGGGTGGTCTGCGCGTAATTGATACCAGGTGACCGTTTGGCCGGGCTGCCCTTTTTCGACAACTTCAATACGCGCTTCGCGTGGATACGGGGGATTGGTCGGCATCGCTCTTCCTTATGTTGACTGACAGAGCGTTAAGTATAGGCAATGCCTGAATTAAGAGGCGCGAGCCAGACGCAGTTCGGTCAGAATTTGCTCAACCACGTCGTCCGGACAGGCCGATGCATCAACAATATGGTGCGCTGTCTGGCGATAGAGAGCATCGCGCTGCGCCAGGATATCCGCCACTTCTTCCGTGATCGGTTTTCCCGTTAACGTTGGGCGCTGCGATGCTTCCGGGAAGGCTTCCAGGCGGTCCGCCAGGACCGATACCGGCGCATTGAGGTAAATCACCACGCCATTCTGACGCATAAAGTCGCGATTCACTTCAGCCAGAATGATGCCGCCGCCCGTCGCCACGACCGTTGCCGGTTGGGTGACGAATTGCAGCGTTTGCGTTTCACGGGCACGAAAACCGGCCCAGCCTTCTCGCACCACAATATCGGCGACTGTCATGCCGGCACGCTGTTGCAATACTTGATCGGTATCCACAAAGTGAAAATCACAGGCATGGGTAAGCCGTTGACCTATAGTTGTTTTTCCACAACCACGCGCGCCAATCAAAAAAATAGGCTGAGTCATGACCTGGCGTTCTCCCTGGAACGATGAAGATGCGGGACGCATATCTGAATTAAGAATGATATCACCAAACTAGTACACAAGTAAGTGTAAATAAAGAGTTACAGAACTATCCAGACTCTGTAAGACAAGCACAAATATGCCTGAAAACAGTACGTGTAAAAGCGTAAAGAAAAAGTGTCACATATTGTTTAGATAAATGTACACGAAAGCAGGCTTCGTTGACAAGCGAGCAGACGGTGCAAACGGTAACACATTTTTGTGACGAAATTCACATTAAGGATGTTTTGCCGCCAGCAGCCATTTATCCAGTTCCGCCGCAAACTGTTGTCTGTCGCGCTGGCTCAACGTGCTCGGGCCGCCGGTTTGCACGCCGCTTGCGCGCAGGGTGTCCATAAAATCACGCATGGTTAAACGCTCGCGAATCGTCGCGTTACTGTAACGCTCGCCGCGCGGATTTAACGCCGCCGCGCCCTTTTCCAGCACTTCCGCCGCCAGCGGAATATCGGCAGTGATCACCAGATCGCCCGGCTCACACAAGCGCACTATTTCGTTATCGGCAACGTCAAAACCTTTTGGCACCACCATCGCCCGAATAAAACGTGATGGGGGCACGCGCAGATACTGGTTTGCCACCAGCGTCACCTGCGTTTGTGTACGATCCGCCGCGCGAAACAGTACCTCTTTGATGACGTTCGGACAGGCGTCCGCATCAACCCAAATTGTCATTACCTCTCCTGAATTTGGCAAAACGGTGGGTAATGATGACATGCCCGGCGCGTGCTGTCGCGTAATGTTCAGGTTACTCGTCGCGACAAATCGCCTATAAAGGTACACTAATAAAAAAACACACAATGGGAGACATCATGGACAAAAAGATTGGCTTCATCGGCTGCGGGAATATGGGTAAAGCAATTCTTGGCGGCCTGATTGCCAGCGGTCAGGTGCTGCCGGGCCAGATTTGGGTCTATACCCCATCGCCGGATAAAGTGGCCGCCCTGCACGATCAGTTCGGTATTAACGCCGCCGAAAGCGCGCAGGAAGTCGCCCAAGTGGCGGACATCGTCTTCGGTGCCGTGAAGCCAGGCATCATGATTAAAGTGCTGAGCGAAGTCGCTTCCAGCTTTAATAAAGATTCTTTGGTGGTCTCTATTGCCGCAGGCATCACGCTCGATCAACTGGCGCGCGCGCTGGGTCACGATCGTAAAATCGTCCGTGCGATGCCAAATACGCCGTCGCTGGTGAACGCAGGAATGACCTCCGTAACCCCCAACGCACTGGTCACGCCGGAAGATACCGCCGATGTGCTGAACATTTTCCGCTGCTTTGGCGAAGCCGAAATTATCGCCGAGCAGATGATTCATCCAGTCGTTGGCGTCAGCGGTTCCGCACCGGCGTATGTATTCATGTTTATCGAAGCGATGGCCGATGCGGCCGTTGTGGGCGGAATGCCGCGCGCGCAGGCCTATAAATTTGCCGCACAAGCGGTGATGGGTTCAGCGAAGATGGTGCTGGAAACGGGTAAGCATCCGGGTGAATTAAAAGACATGGTTTGTTCGCCTGGCGGCACAACGATTGAAGCCGTCCGCGTACTGGAAGAAAAAGGATTCCGCTCTGCCGTTATCGAAGCCATGGCAGCCTGCATGGAAAAATCAGAGAAAATGAGTAAAGCCTGATCCTCTGAATAAAAACGCCCGGCTAAATTCTACCGGGCGTATTTCTTGCCAAAAAGTCGATTGCGTTAAGCGGATTTTTTCAGACAGGCGCTCATAAATTTCTTACGGTCGTCGCCTTTTAATGACTGCTCGGTCGCTTTCGCATTACATTCACGCATTTTCTGCTGCTGAGGCGTCACACCTTTCTCTTTCGCCACATCCTGCCCTTTCAGGCACGCGCTCATGTACGTTTTGCGTTCATCACCTTTGATCGTTTTCGCCGTTGCCTGCGCATTACAGTCGCGCATGCGCTGCTGCTGCGGCGTTAATGTTTGATCTGCCGCGCCTGCGGTAGAAACAAAACAGAGACCAAAAACAAAAGCACCCAGTATTGCGAGTTTCATTGCACCATCCTTATATAAGACAATCCTTACAATTCTGAACGCTGGCGAAAATAAAACAAGCCGACGGCACTATTTAGCCGTCGGGAATACTGAAAATATTACAGACCAAGCGCGGACTTCATGGTGTAGTAAAGATCGGTCTGGTCGGTCAGGCCAACGACGTTCGCCGCATGTGGGCCGTACGCGGCGATGCGCACCTGAGTGCCGGTGTGCTCCATCGATTCCTCTTCCGAGTTGCCGTAGCTCATTACCATGACCGCGCCATCTTTGGTATTCAATGCCTGAGTCAGGCCGGGCGCTTTCGTATCCGGCGCGACAATCTGGCTGGCGTGGGCGTGGTCAGCGGTGACGATCACCAGTGTGTTGCCGTCTTTCTGTGCGAACGCCAGCGCTTTTTGTACGGCCTCGTCCAGATCGACCGTTTCACCAATTTGCCCGCACGGATTCGCCGCGTGATCCTGTTTGTCGATCGACGCGCCTTCCACCTGCAAGAAGAAGCCTTTTTCGTTGCGACTCAACAGCGTAATGGCCTTGTCGGTCATCTGCGCCAGCGTCGGCACGCTGTCATCACGTTTCGGGTTCGGCGTACAGGTTACAGCTGGTTTATCAATGTTGCCGTGATAGGACGCTTTTGGCCCTTCCCAGCGCACCGGCATGTTGCCATCAGAGAACAGCCCCAGCAGCGGTTTATCCTGATTCGCCACGGTAATGTTCGCCAGCCCGCTGGCGTCGCTTATCAGCTGATAACCACGCGCCTGTGCCTGCTCGCGCAGGGTTTTGCCCTGCCATTCGCCTGCGGTAGCGGTCTCAGCAAAGGTTTTCGCGCCGCCGCCTAAGGTGACGTCAGCGCGTGCGTTCAGCAGTTGCTCGGTAATGGAGCCTTTGCCGCCTTTTTCCAGCGCGTTAGTCGGGCATTTTTCCGTAGTCACGCTCGGACCGTAGCATTTACGCGAGGTCACGTGAGAAATCTGTGCTGCTGGAGTTGCGTCCTGCAATTCCGCGGTAGAGACGTTGCCTGTTGCAAGGCCTGCGGATTTTGCCAGCTCAAGCAGCGTTTGATGTGGCTGCTCATGGATGTCCACGCCCAGCGCGCCGTTATAGGTTTTCACGCCGGTGCTCCATGCGGTGGCCGAGGCGGCGGAGTCAGTGACGTAGTCCGGTTTCCCGGTTTTTTTATCCAGCGCGTAGTGGGTGTACTGACCGGTCAGCGGCAGCGCATCAATGCCTTTAAAGAAGCCGCCCGCGCCCAGCGCGTAGTTGCGCGCAGCGGTAATTTCGGAATCTCCCATGCCATCGCCAATCAGCAAAATAATGTTTTTCGCCGGTTTATCAATGATCGACGCACGCAGCGCCGCTGACTGGTCGCCGCTCAGGCGACGTGCGCCACCGGGCGCGGTGATATCCCCCTGCGCCGCACGACTATCAAGCGCGGGTGCAGTCAGGGTTTCTGCGTGAATAATCGGGGTTGCCAGCAAAGGTATTAATGCAATAAAGAGAGCGCTGTACTTCATTATTATCATCTCCATGAAAAAACTAAAAAAATGAAATCGCAGCGACTGTATAAAAGTATTATGACGGTCACATGACTAAATTCTTACATTTTTATCACAGGATGATTTGCACTAATTACAGCGTATCGCCGTAATAAATCTGATAGCCCACATTCACGCTTTCCGGCACATCTTTACCCGCCAGTCGTTTGAGCAGCAATTCGCTGGCCACCTGGCCAATCTCGAAGCGCGGCGTGACCACGCTGGCGACTTTTTGCAGGCGTGCCCGCCCTATTTCCAGCCCATGGAAACCCGCGATCGCCAGCTCGCCCGGCACGCTGATATTCTGCGCCTGGCACTCCAGCAGCACGCCGACCGCCAGGTCATCGTTGGTGCAGAATACCGCGTCAATATCCGGGCGCTGCTGGCGCATTTGCTGAAACATTTGACGCCCCAGTGAAACCGAAGAGATGGTTTTCGGCGCCAGGTGGTACGGCTCCAGGCCGTGCGCCGCCAGCGCATTTTGCGTGCCGCGATATCGACTGAGATCGCGCGGGTCATCCATTGAGCCAAAGAAGGCGATCTGTCGCTTGCCGCTGTCGAGAAACGCGGTGGTCATCTCCCAGGCCGCTTTTTCGTTATCAAAGCCGACCTGAATATCGAGCGGTTGCCCGGAAACGTCCATTAGCTCCGCCACCGGAATACCGCTGGCGCGCAGGTACTGCACCATTCTGTCCGTATGCTGGCGGCCGGTGAGGATCAGGCCATCGATGTTATACGAAAGCAGATTCAGCACTTCCCGCTCTTCACGACAGGGATCGTATTCGTAGTTGGCGATCAGCGTTTGGTATTGATGCGCAGAGGTCACGGACTCGATCCCCGCCAGCACATCGGCGAAGATCTGATTGCGAAACGAAGGAATCAAAACGCCGATCGTTTTACTGCGCGCATTGAGCAAAATTTCCGGCGCGCGATTGGGAATGTAGTTGTTCTCTTCCATGATTTTCGAAATCAATTCACGGCTACGCGCAGAGACCTGATTAGGGTCTCGCAGATAACGGCTGACCGTCATCTTATTCAACCCCGCCAGATTAGCGATATCCTGCAATGTCATCCGATTGTTTTTCATGAGATTCTCTGCGACAAAATGCCTGTTTTGCTCGCAGAGAACCTTATCACAGCCGGGCAGGATCTGCATCCAACCCGTTTAGCTGGCGGCCTTATTCGTTTGCAGCGTGCCGCGCGTCGTTTCGCCTGGCGCGCGCACGCAGTACATCAGTACCACCGACGCAAACAGCGCGGTCGCCATAAAGGTGTAAGACGCGCCAGGCCCGCCGGTGATGCCGTTGAGATAACCCACCAGCCACGCACCGATAAACGCGCCTAACGCGCCGAAGCTGTTGATTAACCCCATCGACACGCCCGAGACGTTGCGTGGCAGCAGTTCCGGTATCAACGCGAAGAACGGCCCGTAAGGTGCGTACATACAGGCTGCGGCAATTACCAGCAACGCATATGAGAGCCAGAACGCCTGGGTGCCCAACATCCACGAACCGAAGAACGCGACGCCCGCAATCAGTAGCAAAGGCCAGATAAACAGCTTACGGTTTTGCAGTTTATCGGAGAGCCATGAGACTACCAGCATCAGGCAAATTGCCGCCAGATAAGGCACAGCGGCCAGCCAGCCGACGGAGACAATGTCCATTTGCGCCGCATTTTTCAGAATCGACGGCATCCACATCATGAAGCCGTAGACACCGATACTCCACAGCGCATGCACGGCACACAGCATAATGACGTTACGCGAACGCATCGCTTCACCGTAGTTACGTACGGGCTTGATGGCCGTTTGTTCGCTGTCCATTGCCTGCTGAAGCGCTTGTTTTTCTTCTTCACTGAGCCAGGTGGCCTCTGACGGTTTATCGCGCACCAGCGCCCACCAGCAGAAAGCCCACAGCACCGCCGGAATGCCCTCGATGATAAACATTTCGCGCCAGCCCCAGGCCTGAATCAGGTAACCAGAGACAATCGACATCCACAGCACCGTCACCGGATTACCGAGAATCAGGAAAGTATTGGCGCGTGAACGCTCGCTTTTGGTAAACCAGTTGCTGATGTAAATAAGCATCGCGGGCATCACAGCCGCTTCGACAATACCCAGGGTAAAGCGAATCGCCATCAATGTCGGGATATTACTGACGAAACCGGTGGCTGCCGCGCAGAACCCCCATAATATCAGGCTGAAAAAAATCATTTTCCGCACGCTGCGTTTTACCGCGTACATTGCACCCGGCACCTGGAAAAAGAAATAACCAAGGAAGAACAGCGCGCCAATTAACGATGCGGTCCCTTTGGTGATCCCTAAATCATTTTCAATTCCGGCGGCGGCGGCAAAACCATAATTCGCGCGATCAAGATAAGCCAGGCTGTAGGTAATAAAAATAATCGGCATTAAATACCACCAGCGGCGAACTGGCAGTTTGCTAAGTGTTTTCATACTCAATCCTCAGACGATGAGCATCATCTATCGTTATTTTATGTTGTTACACGGCGGCTAACATTCCGCCATCGACAAACAGAATATGACCATTCACAAAATCAGAGGCAGGCGCCGCGAGATAAACTGCCGCACCAATCAGTTCCTCTGGTTTTCCCCAACGGGCTGCGGGCGTGCGCTGGTAGAGCCAGGCGGAAAAGGCTTCGTCGTCAACCAGCGCGGCGGTCATGTCGGTGGCAAAATATCCCGGCGCAATACCGTTAACCTGAATATTGTATTCCGCCAGCTCGACACACATTCCACGGGTTAGCATTTTGACCGCACCTTTTGAGGCGGCGTAAGGCGTAATCGTTTTGCGTCCTAATTCGCTTTGCATTGAGCAGATATTAATTATTTTCCCCTGCCGACGTTGCATCATATATTTCGCGACCTGCTGGGAAACCAGAAATACGGATTTTTGGTTCACGTCGATCACTTTATCCCATTCGGCTTCGGGAAATTCAGTAAACGGATAACGGCGTTGAATACCAGCGTTATTAATCAGAATATCAATTGCGCCCACCTCCTGTTCGATGTTGTCGATGGCTTTAGCCACCTCCTGCGCATGAGTGACATCAAAACCGTAACCCACTGCGCGGAATCCTTCAGCCGTCAGGGCATCCGCTGCCTGTGTAGCGCGCTGTTGGGTGATGTCATTAATCACCACCTCCGCGCCGTGCTCTGCCAGGCCGCGAGCCAGCAGCAAGCCAATCCCCTGCGCTGAACCGGTTACCAGCGCGCGTTTACCCGATAAATCAAACAAATTACCCATAAAAAAACCTCTTGCACATTAACTGTTACGCGTAACTGTATACGCGTAACAGTTGTTTTGAGAAGATCGCTTGTGGGGAAAATGATCATTTTGTGATCGGGGAGACATTTGAGTGAAACGCGGGTGAGGGAGTCGCATTTGTTGCCCCCTCACCCTAACCCTCTCCCTCAGGGAGAG
>NZ_VTZO01000050.1:0-26715 GCF_008369545.1 Pseudocitrobacter sp. 73
TCGGGCTTACCAATATGGGCCAGAATTGCTGACCAGTTATCGTGAGAGTAATTCATCGGCACGTTAAATCATATCAGGCGTAATACCACAACCCTTAAGTTAGCGCTTATGGGAGCGATCCCCGCCAATCTCAATGGTTGGCTGGCATCCTCAATGCACCCTATCAACATATTCATTTGGTGATTGTTTTACATCTGTATCATATCGATGATAGTATACCCCCCTATACTAATGGAGGGCGTATGCCGCATTCCCCTGACGATAAAAAACGGGCGCTAACCCGGGTACGCCGCATTAAAGGGCAGGTTGATGCTCTTGAACGCGCGCTGGAATCCGGCGAGCCGTGCCTGACTATTCTGCAACAGATCGCGTCAATTCGCGGGGCCGCCAATGGCCTGATGGGCGAACTGGTTGAAATGCACCTTAAAGACGAGCTGGTAAGCGGCGAAACGACGCCCGATCAGCGCGCCGTGCGCATGGCTGAAGTCGGTCATCTGCTACGATCTTATCTAAAATAAAACATCATAAAGGAAGAGACCGCTATGAAATCACGTGCAGCTGTCGCGTTTGGCCCAGGTCAACCGCTGAAAATTGTTGAAATCGATGTCGCGCCGCCGAAAAAAGGCGAAGTACTGGTAAAAATCACCCATACCGGGGTTTGCCATACCGATGCATTTACCTTATCCGGCGATGATCCGGAAGGCGTATTCCCGGCGGTGCTGGGGCATGAAGGCGGCGGCATCGTTGTTGAAGTGGGCGAAGGTGTCACCAGCCTGAAACCGGGCGACCATGTTATTCCGCTTTATACTGCCGAATGCGGGGAGTGTAAGTTCTGTAAGTCTGGCAAAACTAACCTTTGTCAGGCCGTTCGCGCTACCCAGGGGAAAGGTCTGATGCCGGATGGCACCACCCGTTTCTCCTATAACGGTGAACCGATTTTCCATTACATGGGCACCAGTACTTTCAGCGAATACACCGTGTGTGCCGAGATCTCACTGGCGAAAGTGAACCCGCAGGCACCGCTCGACAAAGTTTGTCTGCTGGGTTGCGGCGTCACTACCGGTATCGGTGCGGTGCATAACACCGCAAAAGTAAAAGAGGGTGATACCGTTGCGATCTTCGGTCTGGGCGGCATCGGCCTGGCGGCGATTCAGGGGGCGGTACAGGCGAAAGCGGGACGCATTCTGGCCGTTGATACCAACCCGGAGAAATTCAAGCTGGCGAAAGAGATGGGCGCGACCGATTTCATTAACCCGAAGGATTACGATAAACCGGTTCAGGATGTCATTGTCGAAATGACCGATGGTGGCGTTGATTTTAGCTTCGAATGTATCGGAAACGTCGACGTCATGCGAGCCGCGCTGGAATGCTGCCATAAAGGTTGGGGCGAAAGCGTCATCATCGGCGTTGCGGGCGCAGGTCAGGAAATCAAAACCCGTCCGTTCCAGTTGGTGACTGGCCGCGTATGGCGTGGTTCTGCTTTTGGTGGCGTAAAAGGCCGTTCCCAGTTGCCGGGAATGGTAGAAGACGCCATGGCGGGCAAAATTCAGCTCGATCCGTTCATTACGCACCGTCTGCCGCTGGAGCAAATCAACGAAGCGTTTGATCTGATGCACGAAGGGAAATCCATTCGTACGGTTATTCATTTCGGCGACGCGTAATCCCAGGCGTCCTCTCCCGTCGGGGGAGGACGTTTTTTACGCCAAATTGTGACCCACCTTGCGCTTTTAGCCATAATCAAATCCTCTGACTTGCCGATGACAATCTTACGGGCGTGTTTGTACGCCGCTTACCTGAAGAGAGTCGATTGGCATGGACAACACTACAACCCAACACCCGCCGCAAAAACTCAGTTTCCTGCACCATATTCGTTTAGTTCCGCTTTTCTCCGCTATCCTTGGCGGCATTATTCTGCTGTTTGCCTTAAGCTCCGGGCTTGCGGGTTATTTCCTGTTGCAGGCGGAGCAGGATCAAAAAGATGTCACCGAAGAATTGCAGGTGCGGATGGGCTTATCAAACAGCTCTAACCATCTGCGCACGACCCGTATTGAGCTCATTCACGCCGGCGCGGCGAGCCGGATTGCTGAAATGGAAGAGATGAAACGCAATATTGCGACGGCGGAATCCCGCATGCAGCAATCGCAGGCGGCGTTTACTCAATATCGTGAGCGTCGGGTGAAAACGTCAGCAGATAGTGCGCTGGATAAAGAGCTTAATGCTCGCTATACCGCCTATATTGATGGTCTGAAGCCAATGCTGAAATACGCTAAAAATGGCATGTTTGAAGCGATCATTAATCATGAAAACGAACAGGCGAAACCGCTGGACGATCGCTATAACGCGGTGCTGTTGAAAGTGATTCAGATTCGTACCGACAGGGCTAATCACCTTACTGATCTGTCGCTGGAGCGTACCCGTCTGGGGCTGATGTTCATGGCGGCAGCCTTTGCGCTGGCGCTGGTGCTGACAATAATGACCTTCGTGGTGTTGCGCCGTATTGTGATTAAACCCTTACAACATGCCGGGCAGCGTATCGCGCAAATCGCCAGCGGCGATCTCACCCAGCCTGATGAATCTACCGGGCGCAGCGAAATCGGCCAACTCAGCTTTAACCTGCAAAAAATGCAGCATGCGCTGGTGAAAACGGTGGGTTCGGTACGACAGGGGGCGGAGGAAATCTATCGTGGTACCAGCGAAATATCTGTGGGCAATACGGATCTCTCTGCACGGACCGAACAACAGGCGGCTGCTATTGAACAGACCGCCGCCAGCATGGAAGAGCTTACCGCAACCGTGAAACAAAACGCCGATAACGCTCATCACGCCAGTAAACTGGCGGAGGATGCCTCCGGGAAAGCGATGCGTGGCGGGCAACTGGTCACAGGTGTGGTCACAACAATGGGCAATATTTCTACCAGTTCGAAGAAGATCTCCGAAATTACTGCGGTGATCAATAGTATTGCCTTCCAGACCAACATTCTGGCACTCAACGCGGCGGTGGAAGCGGCGCGTGCTGGCGAACAGGGGCGTGGGTTTGCGGTGGTCGCCAGTGAAGTGCGCACGCTCGCCAGCCGCAGCGCGCAGGCGGCGAAAGAGATTGAAGGACTGATTTCTGAATCTGTCACCCTGATTGAGCGCGGTTCGGATGAAGTGGTGAACGCCGGGGCTACGATGACGGAAATTGTTGATGCGGTGAAACGCGTGACGGACATTATGCTGGAAATCGCGGCGGCGTCTGATGAACAGAGTCGCGGGATTTTGCAGGTCAGCCAGGCGATTACCGAGATGGATAACGTCACTCAGCAGAATGCCTCGCTGGTGGAGGAAGCATCGGCAGCGGCGGCCTCGCTGGAGGCGCAGGCAGCACGATTAACTGAAGCGGTAGGGACTTTTCATATTCCTTCACGCAGCGGTGTGAAGAAAGAAAACGTCCCGGCTACCGCACCGACGTTAGCCGTGGCAGGCGGCGATAGCTGGGAATCGTTTTAGGTTAAAAGGTCGGGTGAGAAATCACCCGACACGGAGAGTTACTTTTGTGCGTCCGGCAGGGCGTACGCAATGATGTAATCACCACGATCCGGTGACTGACGTGCGCCGCCGGCGTTGATGATAATGTATTGCTTGCCTGTTTTCGGCGACACATAGGTCATCGGGCCAGACTGGCTACCCACCGGCAGTCGGTCTTTCCAGATTTCTTTCCCGGTTGCCGTATCAAACGCGCGCAGATAGAAATCCTGCGTACCGGCGAAGAACAGTAGACCAGATTGTGTCGTCATCGACGCGCCCAGCGTCGGCATCCCGATAGGAATCGGCATATGCATGCGGATACCCAACGGCCCGGTGTCTTCCACCGTACCCACCGGTACCTGCCAGACGATTTTGCCTGATTTCAAATCGACCGCTGACATCGTACCGAATGGCGGTTTCTGACACGGAATACCCAGCGGCGACAGGAAGCGCTCGCGCATTGCGCCATACGGTGTGCCTTCCATCGGGACAATCCCCATCTCGATACCGCTGGCATCTTTCGCCACTTTCGCGCGCGGTACCATGTAGTTCGCCAGACCCAGGCGCATATCGTTAACGAACATCAGGCTGTTGTTCGGGTCAATGGAGACACTGCCCCAGTTCATGCCGCCCAACGAACCGGGATATTGCAGCGAACGATCTTCGCCAGGTGGGGTGAAAATGCCCTGATGGCGCATCTCTTTAAACTGAATACGGCACAGCAGCAAATCGATTGGCGTTGCGCCCCACATGTCCGACTCTTTCAGCGTTTCGTTGCCAATCATCGGCATACCGACGGAATACGGCTGAGTAGGGGAATAGCGTTCGCCTTTAACATCACCAACCGGAACCGGGCGCTCTTCGACTTTCGCCACCGGCTCGCCGGTTTCGCGGTTCAGCATGAAGATCATGCCCTGCTTGCTGGTTTGTACCAGCACCGGCGTGGTGCCGCCTTTGCCGTCAGGCAAATCGGTCAGCAACGGCTGGGAAGGCAGGTCGAAATCCCACAGATCGTGGTGGGTGGTTTGATAGTGCCAGCGCACTTTACCTGTGGTGGCGTCAACGGCCACAATCGACGAGCTGTATTTGTCATCCAGCGCTGTACGTTCGCCTGCCCAGAAATCTGGCGTCGCATTCCCGGTCGGTAAGTAGACCAGATTCAGTTTGGCGTCATAGGACATCGCGGACCACACGTTTGGCGTCCCGCGCGTGTAGGTCTGGCCTTCCGGCGGCAGCCCGGTAATGTTCGGGTTACCCGGATCCCATGCCCACGCCAGTTTACCGGTGTGTACGTCATAAGCACGCACCACGCCCGGTGGCTCATCGGTGGAGAAGTTATCGGCCACGCGGCCGCCCAACACCACCACATTACCGGCTACCAACGGCGTTGAGGTTTGCTGATAATAACCGGGTTTGATTTCGCCCATCCCAACGCTCAGATCAACCACGCCGTTATCACCAAAATCGGCGCACGGTTTACCGGTATCGGCATTGATTGCGATAAGGCGCGCGTCGGTGGTTGGCAGGAACAAACGACGCGGGCAGGCCGCTGGCGCGCTGTTATTTTCCGCAGCGGCGACGCTCTGCTTCTCTTCGTAATAGCCTAACCCGCGGCAACGCTGCCAGTTTGGTGCGGTGGCTTTCGAATCATAGCGCCACTTCTCTTTACCGCTGTCGACGTCCAGCGCCAGCACTTTACTGTACGGCGTACAGACGAACAGCGTGTCGCCCACCTGTAATGGGGTATTCTGATCTTCTGCACCGGAACCGTTACTGAGCGGAATATCTCCGGTGTGTGCCACCCACGCCACCTGCAGCTTATCGACGTTCTGTTTGTTGATTTGGTCCAGCGCGGCAAAGCGATCGCCGTGAGTCGTGTTCCCCCAGTGGAGCCAGTTTTTCTGCTGCTCGCCGGCGGTCACCGGCTTCACCGGTACCTCTTTATTTGCGCTTACCAGAGTATGGGTTTTGAACATTCCCCCTAAGCTGGCCAGTAATCCTACCGCGATGATAGCCGCGAGACCAAAGGCCGGACCTTTCTTGGCCTGTGGCGACACGGACAAGAATGGCCAGACAATAGCACAAAGGCAGGCCAGTACCCCAAAGGTGAACAGACGTGAAAAGAGGGGCCAGAAATCCCAGCCTGCATCGCTGACGGACCAAATCAACGCAATAATAAACGCCAGCGCATACAGCACTATCCCGCTACGACGATTACGTGCAATCAGCGCCGCAGCGACAATCATCACCAGTCCCATCAGTGCGAAGAACCAGGTTCCTCCCACAGTGGCGAGTTTAATGCCCAGCGCGCCCACGGCCAGACCGATGATAAACATCAGCCCGGCGAGAAGCCATTTCAGGACCCGGGGGAGTCCTTTGAGTGAAATACCCGTTGCCATACTGTTCTCCTGATGACAGCCAAACCCAGATGAGTGAACCAAATGAATCACACATAGAAGGGGTGTTGTTTTAAATGAAAGAGATCTGCTTGTTATTCATGTTCATCCGATACTCATATGAATTACGAATGAACCATATGGTTAATTTATGGCTATAATAGATCTGTTAAATGGCATTACGCAATTGTTAATAAATGATTTCGCATTAATTGATCTATGGTGACGGCATCTGAGGTGAAGCGGTAGCCGCCCTCTCCATGGCGGAGAGGGCCGGAATGCGGAAGGTCAACCTGGCATTGATTTGCGAATGGCTGCCAGCAGCGTCTGCGCGCAGCTGGAGAGGGGGCTGTCTACACGCGTCAACACACCAATGGGCTCGCCCTGACCTTGGGTCGCGATGGGAAGCGAGGTCAACGCACCGCGTCGCAGATCGTCCCTGACCGCGCCAGACGGCACAAACCACACGTAGTTATAATCTACGGTTAACTGGCGAGAAAGCGAGGCTGACAGCGTTTCAATACATCCCGCAGGCATTTTACAACCCTGGCTTTGCAGTAGCGTTTCCGCATTTTGACGGGGAACGGTCCCTTTCGGAGAGACAACAACAGGCCACTCCAATACGCGGCTCAAGGTGATATTTTCATGCAGAAGAGGGTGGTCCGGGCGTACTACCAGCTTGAGCGATTCCAGAAACAGTAGCTCATAGGTTAGGCCGGTCATCAGCTCCGGATCGGACATCCGACCAATACCAAAATCAATATCCCCTGATTTCAGCGCCGCCAGCAGCATGGTGTTATTCATTGTTGCTACCTGCAACGTGACATCATGCTGTTGCTGATGAAACTGACCCAGCACCATCGGTAAGATCCCCAGCGCAGCAGTAGGCAATGCGCCGATTCGGACGACATCGTGATGGCTGCCTTCTTTGCGGGTTAATGCCTGACCTGCGGTATTTAGCGCATCCAGAACTTTCACCGCGTGGGTAAGAAACTGCTCACCAACAAGCGTCAGCTGTGCGCCAAGACGCCCACGTTCAAATAAGCGGGTGCCGGTCAGTTGCTCCAGTTCATTAAGCGTTTTGGATAACGCTGGCTGGCTGAGATTAAGGGTTTCAGCCGCGCGCCCCAGAGTTCCTTGTTGGGCGACGGCAACGAAAGTGTGCAGGTGGCGCAGACGAATGCGCTGACTAAAGAGAGCATTTTTTTCCATACGCGATGTTAAGAACAGATCGATAAGAGTGACAAGTAATACTGTTTAAAATTGATAACCTGATTGCAAATTATTTTTAACATCTGATCTAATTGAGTTACAAGAATTTTCTGGCAAAGCAAAGGGGGTCAGGGAAAAAGAAAGCCCGGCAAACGCAGCGACGCCGGGCATCGGGGGGTTAAAGATCGAAAAAGACGGTTTCCTTATCACCCTGTAGATAGATATCAAAACGGTACACGGTCTCGTTACCGCGCGTCTCTTTTTGGGCGATGAGCGTCTGGCGGCGAACTTCCCACTCAATCAGATTCAGTACGGGATCGGTCTGATTTGCGGCCTGTTCGTCGGCAAAGTACATCCGCGTATTCAGGCCAATATTAATGCCGCGTGCGGCTATCCACAGATTAACGTGCGGTGCCATCATACGCCCATCACGCCCCACTACCGGGCCGGGTTTGATGGTTTCGAAGCGCCAGATGCCGCTATCAAAATCTGAGCAGGCGCGACCCCAGCCACGGAAATCGGCATCCAGCGCTTTGCCTTCCTGTCTGTCCGCCGGGTGGTTATAGCGGCCGTTGGCGTTCGCCTGCCAGATCTCCAGCAGGACATCGCGCACTGGCGTGCCTGAACCATCCAGTACACGCCCTTCAATGGTAATGCGCTCGCCCTGAGTATGGCTATTAACCAGTACCGGACCAAAGTTTTTTTCGAAAATATGGAACCCGGCGGCATCCGGCGCGAGGCCGATGTGGACGTATGGGCCTGCCGTCTGTGAGGCCGTTTCCTGTAAATAATTTTTCATCGCGCAGCCCCCTGAGTGCGGTTTTCAAACAGTGTTGCACGTTGCCCGCGTAACACCAGATCAAAACGATACGCCAGACAATCCAGCGGAATCGCCGCATGCGTATCCAGCTCGGCAATCAACGTGCGGATGGCATCATCGTTATTGATGGTTTTAACAATAGGGCACTGTTTGATTAGCGGATCGCCTTCGAAATACATCTGCGTCACCAGACGTTGAGCAAAGGCATCGCCTGACAGCGAAAAATGTATATGCGAAGGACGCCAGTCGCTCGCCTGATTACGCCACGGATACGGGCCCGGCTTAATGGTACGGAAGAAGTAATAGCCATTTTCATCCGTCAGTACGCGGCCGCAGCCGCCAAAATTGGGGTCGATCGGTGCCAGGTACTGATCTTTTTTATGGCGATAACGGCCGCCGGCATTGGCCTGCCAGACTTCAACCAGGGTGTTTTTCATCGGGCGGCCAAATCCGTCGCGTACATAACCGTGAACGATGATGCGTTCGCCAATCGGCAGGCCATCTTTGGCATAATTCAGGATTAAATCGTTATCCTGAGGACCCAGATCGTCGCTGGAATAAACCGGGCCGGTGATTTCCGACAGTGAGTTTTGCAGGGAGATTAGTGCATTGCGCGGCGAGCGCAGCACGCTGGTTTTGTAGCCCGGCGCAAACGCGGGCGGATGACTGTTATAGTCGCGATGGATAACTTCTTGCGGTGACCATTTTGTGCTCATAGGGTGGCTCCGTGTAGGGTGTTGTTTTTGTCGCCACAATGAGTGTGTGTAAATTCAATGTTAATTTAAAGTGAATTTAAGATGTTTGTTTAATAACCTGTGGTTATACCTCTCCGTTTCGCTTACAGCGTCATGCCGATCACACTTTCCAAATTCTTGCCACGCAGTGTCATTAGCTTTTCTACACTCCAGAATATATTCACTGGAGGCATGACATCATGGCGCAAAGCATCACGGCAGATGAGATTCGGGAAGATTTTTCGCAGGCGATGTCGGCAATGTATCAGCAGGAAGTGCCGCAGTACGGCACGTTGCTGGAGCTGGTTGCAGACGTGAATCTGGCGGTGCTGGAAAATAACACGCGCCTGCATGAACAAATGGTAAATGCGGATGAACTGGCTCGGCTAAACGTTGAGCGTCATGGGGCGATTCGTGTCGGCACGGCTGAGGAGCTATCGATGCTGCGGCGCATGTTCGCGATTATGGGAATGTACCCGGTTAGCTATTATGATCTCTCTCAGGCGGGCGTGCCGGTGCACTCCACGGCATTTCGCCCGGTAGAGGATGCGGCATTGTCGCGCAATCCATTTCGCGTGTTTACCTCGCTTTTACGCCTGGAATTAATTGATGAGCCCGCGCTCAGGCAGCGTGCTGCTGAGATTTTACAGCAGCGTGATATTTTTACCCCGCGTTGCCGCGAACTGATTGCGCTACATGAAGAGCGGGGCGAGTTCACGGCGTCGCAGGCGCAGGAGTTTGTCCAGCAAGCGCTGGAAACCTTTCGCTGGCATCAGTCGGCGACGGTCGATCGCGAGACCTACCAGGCGCTGCATCAGCAGCATCGGTTAATTGCCGATGTTGTCTGTTTCCCCGGTTGTCACATCAACCATCTCACGCCGCGCACGCTGGATATCGACCGTGTACAGGCGCTGATGGCGGAATACGGAATCGAGCCGAAAGCGGTGATTGAAGGCCCGCCTCGCCGTGATGTTCCGTTGTTATTGCGTCAGACCAGTTTTAAAGCGCTGGAAGAGCCGGTGAAATTTGCTGGGGATGGGCAGGGAACGCATACCGCGCGGTTCGGTGAAATTGAGCAACGGGGCATCGCGTTAACGCAAAAAGGGCGGGCGCTGTATGACAAATTGCTCAATGAGGCGGGTGTCGGTAGCGATAATCTAACCCATCAACTGCATTTACAGGATGTGTTCAAGGCGTTCCCGGATAGCGAATTTCTGCTTCGCCAGCAGGGGCTCGCCTGGTTTCGTTATCGTCTGACGCCCGCTGGGGAAGCACATCGTCAGGCATTTCATCCTGGCGACGATCCGCAGCCGTTAATTGAGCGCGGTTGGGTGATTGCGCAGCCAATTATTTATGAAGATTTCCTGCCGGTCAGCGCGGCGGGGATTTTTCAGTCCAACCTTGGAAACGGCAATTCGACGCGGCATCACGGAAACGCCAGCCGTGATGCCTTTGAACAGGCGCTGGGCTGCCCGGTGCTGGATGAATTTACTCTCTACGAGCAGGCAGAAGCGCGCAGCAAACGGCGTTGCGGTCTGCTCTGAAACAGGTAATCTTGAGGGAGATTGATAAAGGACGGAATCGATGCAAAACCCCTCAACGCCGCTGGCGGAAACCCGCCAGGGCACACTTCTTGGCCTCGTTGATGAGAATATCCACCTCTGGCGAGGCATTCCCTTCGCGCAACCGCCTGTCGGTGCTTTACGCTGGCGTGCGCCGCAGCCCGTTCAATCGTGGAGTGGCGTGCGTCAGGCCGATACTTTCTCTGCGTCCTGCTGGCAGAATATCGACTACTGCCGCGAACTGGGCGGTGGCGATCCGGGGCGCTTCTCAGAAGATTGTCTCTATCTGAATGTCTGGTCGCCAGCCGCGCGTTCAGCTCCTTTACCCGTGATGGTGTGGCTGCACGGTGGCGGGTACACCATTGGTGCGGGCGGTCTGCCGCCGTACGACGGCAAAGCGCTGGCGCAACGAAATGTGGTGGTGGTGACGGTTAACTATCGGCTCGGGCATATGGGCTTTTTTGCTCATCCGGCCCTTGAAGGAGAAGACGACGAGCCGTTGAATAACTTTGCCCTGATGGATCAAATCGCCGCGCTACGCTGGGTTAAGGAGAACATCGCGGCATTTGGTGGTGACAGCAATAATGTCACGTTATTTGGCGAGTCTGCGGGCGCGCGCAGCGTGCTGTCACTCATGACATCGCCGAAAGCGGCGGGGCTGTTTCACAAAGCGGTGATCCAGAGTGGCTATACGCTTCCCGATACCCCACGCGAAAAGGCGCTGGAGAAGGGCGTACAGCTGGCGGCGCACTTTGGCCTGGATAATGCCAGCGCGGACCAGCTACGAGCGATCCCGCCGGAAAAGTTCTGGCCGCTCGAAGCACCGCTCAATATTGGCCCAACGCCCATCGCCGGAGACGCGGTGCTACCACAGCCCATGCTGGACGTCTTTTTTGCCGGGAAACAGCATGCGATGCCGGTGTTGATTGGTTCGAACAGCGACGAAGCCAGCGTAATGGCGGTGTTTGGTGTTGATCTTGCCGGTGAGATAGAAAAACTCAGGCGAACCCGACGTCTGGGGTTGGGGCTTATTAAACTGCTCTATCCGGGTGTGAAGGGCGATGAAGAACTCGGGCGTCAGGTGTGCCGGGATATGGCCTTTACGACCCTGGGCTATGTGGTGATGCAGGCTCAACAGCGGGTGAATCAACCCTGCTGGCGCTACTGGTTTGATTATGTAGCCGAAGCGGAACACGCGACTTATGCCAATGGCGCGTGGCATGGCAACGAAGTCCCTTACGTTTTTGATACCCTGACGCTGGCAGAACCTGCCCGATTTTACGTCAATAAGCGAGACAGAGCCTTTGCGGCACAGGTGGCCGATTATTGGGTGAATTTTGCGCATCATGCCAGTGCCACCTGCACTGTGCTCAATGGCCCAACGCGCTGGCCTGCATCGATACAGGGACGCGACCGCCTACTGAGAATTGGCCTGAATAAGCATGCAGGTTTTAAAGTGGAAAACCGTTTTATGCTTGCGCGGCTGGCGTTGTTTAAACGGGTGATGAAGCATCATGTGACGTTGGATTGAGAACTGAGCGTTGAATTGACCTTACGGTCTGTAAGAGGCACTCTACATGTGTCTGCATATAGGGGGCCTCGGGTTGATTGAAAAATCACTCGGGGCTTTTCTCTATCTGCCGTCCTGCAAATGCCTGAGACAGATAGCCTCAAGCACCCACGCGTATTCTACGCCTTAATCCCTCTTATACTGGATTGATGAATTCCGAATTTTTGCGGCGATTTTAGTCGGAGCCTTAACTTCACCCGTGCAACGTGTGCAACACCTTTCGTGGTAAATAACGTTTTTTATACACAAATTTACACCTTATTCAGTCTCTTCCCCTCGACAGAATTTTTTTGCGCCAGTCAGAACAATTTATCGCGCCAACAATTGGATTATTAATCGATTTTGTCTAGAGTGGTCGGACTTAACGACGTAACCGTTTACCGCATTCTTCTCTTAAAAAGGACGCTTTCTCAGGCATGAACCGCAGACACTTTCTTAAATCATCAATGGCTGTTGCCGCCGTGTGCGGGACATCCGGTGTAGCTTCCCTTTTTTCTCAGGCTGCGTTAGCGCAGGAGTCGGATATTGCGGACGGGCAAACCCGTCGTTTCGACTTTTCGGTGCTGCAGTCTATGGCACACGATCTCTCCCGTCAGCCATGGGGTGGCGCGCCGCGTCCGTTGCCGGAAACGCTGGCGAACATGACGCCGCAGGCCTACAACAGCATTCAATATGATGCCGCACATTCTCTGTGGAACAACGTTGACGATCGCCAGTTAGACATCCAGTTCTTCCACGTGGGGATGGGGTTCCGCCGTCGCGTGCGGATGTTCTCCGTGGATGCCGCCACGCAGCAGGCGCGCGAAGTGCATTTCCGTCCGGAGCTGTTTAAATACACCGACACGGGCGTCGATACCAAACAGCTGGAAGGGCAGACCGATCTCGGCTTCGCCGGATTCCGCGCCTTTAAAGCGCCGGAGCTGGCGCGTCGCGATATCGTTTCTTTCCTTGGCGCGAGCTACTTCCGTGCAGTCGACAGTACTTATCAGTACGGTTTGTCCGCCCGAGGGCTTGCGGTGGATACCTACACCGACAGCCTGGAAGAATTCCCGGATTTCACCTCGTTCTGGTTTGAAACGGTGAAACCAGGGGCAACCGTCTTTACGGTTTATGCGCTGCTTGACAGCCCAAGCGTAACCGGCGCGTATAAGTTCATCATCAACTGTGCGGAAAGCCAGGTGATCATGGACGTTGAAAATCATATTTACGCGCGCAAAGACATCAAACAACTGGGTATTGCACCGATGACCAGTATGTTCAGCTGCGGCAATAACGAACGCCGCGTCTGCGACACTATCCACCCGCAAATTCACGACTCCGATCGTCTGGCGATGTGGCTGGGTAACGGCGAGTGGATTTGCCGTCCGCTGAATAATCCGCAGAAACTGCAATTCAACGCGTATCAGGACAAAAACCCAAAAGGCTTTGGCTTGTTGCAATTGGATCGCGATTTCACGCACTATCAGGACGTTATGGGCTGGTACAATAAGCGCCCGAGCCTGTGGGTTGAACCGCGTAATCAGTGGGGCAAAGGGGCCGTCAGTTTGATGGAAATCCCGACCACCGGTGAAACGCTCGATAACATTGTTTGCTTCTGGCAGCCGGAAAAACCGGTGAAAGCGGGCGATACGCTTAACTTCAGCTACCGCCTCTACTGGAGCGCGATGCCGCCGGTGCGTTCACCGCTGGCCCGCGTGATGGCGACCCGGACCGGTATGGGCAGCTTCCCGGAAGGTTGGGCGCCGGGCGAGCATTACCCGGAAAAATGGTCACGTCGATTTGCTATCGATTTCGTTGGCGGCGATCTGAAAGCGGCTGCGCCGAAAGGTATCGAGCCGGTCATTACACTCTCCAGTGGGGAAGCCAAACAGGTTGAGATCCTCTACGTGGAACCGTTCGACGGCTACCGTATTCTCTTTGACTGGTATCCGACCTCCGACTCAACCGACCCGGTTGATATGCGTATGTTCCTGCGCTGTCAGGGGGATGCTATCAGTGAAACCTGGTTGTATCAGTATTTCCCGCCTGCGCCGGATAAACGTCAGTACGTTGACGACCGCGTGATGAAGTAATCGAATAAAACTGTAACCTGTAGGCCGGATAAGCGAAGCACCATCCGGCTTTTTCATTGAGGAAACGCCATGTCTTCGCAGGAGATTATCCCGGTTAGCCCTACATTGAGCCTCCACGCCGTCGATGAAAGCCACGTTCCGGCGCTGCATCAGTTGGTTATTAAAAACAGAGACTGGCTTTCTGCGTCAATGAACTGGCCGCTGCTGGTCACCCGCGAGCAGGATACGCATCAGCATGTGCTGGGCAATATGATGCTGCATCAGCGCGGCATCGTGAAAATGTTTATGATTTTCGAGCGTGACACGCTGGTGGGGGTACTGTCGTTTAATCAGATTGAACCGACCAACAAGACCGGTTATATCGGTTACTGGCTGGATGAGTCTGAGCAAGGCAAGGGCATTCTTTCCGCCTCGTTGCAGGCGTTTATTGACTACTTTGTACAACGCGGCGAAGTCCGACGCTTCGTCATTAAATGCCGCGTGGATAACGCGCGCAGCAATCAGGTTGCCTTACGTAACGGGTTTAGCCTCGAAGGCTGTCTGAAGCAGGCGGAATTTCTCAACGGCGTTTATTACGATCAAAATATCTACGCACGGATTATCGACAACGCGTCAAAGTGATCCTAATAGCGGCGTGCGCGTAATCCGCTGCTCGCCGCGAATCACCGCGCGTCCGCGCAAATGAATCACGTCATCCCCAAAGGCTTCGACGACGGCATCACCTTCAATCTCAACATGATGTTCGATCACCACATCGCCGCGAATATGGGCATGCCCGTAAATCAACACGTTGTCGTCAAGCAGAATCGGGCCGCCCTGGAGTACTGCGTGACCGCCGACGCGCACATGATGTTTCAACAGGCAATTACCTTCAATGACCGCATTTTCAGCCACCTGCGAGCTGTATCGCAGGGTGGGGATGGCGTCTTCACCGGCCCCGGCTACCACCCGTGCGTTGCCATACACTTTCGCGCAGTCGCAGACCCAGACGTCATTTTCTTCGTTGCCTTCCAGCAGGGCACGTTCGAAAATCTCCGCCCGATGTTCAACAAAAGCATGATTCACAATCGCTTCACCATAAATTTGTGCCTGGTGAACAATCCGTGAGCGGCTCACCGTCGCGTGGTCGTAAATCTGAAGCACTTGATCGTTATCAGGCGTCAGCCCTCGGGCGGCAATCACCTGGCTATGGTGTAAAATGCGCGCGTTGCCAAACAGGTGACAATATCCGCGAACGGTGGATGCCTGCACGGTGACGTTGTCACTTATCCGGGCATAATGACTGATTTTACTGCCATCGATCCAGGCCTCTCCGCGGATATGCGCATGATGGCTGACTTCGCAAGCCTGCGTCAGGCGGGCGTTTCCTTCGACATGCGCGCCTGCAAATACCACACTGTTTTCATCGTAGATCCAACAATCGCCTTGCTGACTTAGCGCATTTTCGTCGTCTACCCAACCGCCCGCGCTGCCTGCGGTGACATCGGCAAAGTCACGCAGGGCGATGATTTGCCGCGCCACAACGTTGCGTTTATCGCCATTTTCCGTAAACGAGTGTGTGCGGGTCTGTTCGCTAAGGCGGTATTTTTTCATCGGTTATTCTCATTGCTTCGCACTAAGATAAACGTAGCAAATATTGCAGGTAGCGGGCATTTAAAGATTACTTTAAAATGCATCTTCAAAATTAGTTGATAATATAAACAAAATGAAGAATTCGAAGTGTGAGAGCAAGGTGTTGAATTTACCCGCTGGCTATTTTGGCATGGTGCTGGGGACCATCGGGATGGGGTTTGCCTGGCGCTACGCCAGCACGATTTGGCCGGTGAGCCGGGCGATTGGCGACGGTCTGGTGATTCTGGCAATCGTTATGTGGAGCCTGCGGGCGCTGGCGTTTATCAGCCGGGCGATACGCTTTCCGCATAGCGTCATCGACGAAATGCGACATCCGATTGCCAGCAGTTTTGTCAGCCTGTTTCCGGCAACAACGATGCTGGTGTCAATTGGCGTTACGCCGTGGGACAGGCCGATTGCGCTGGTGCTGTTTTCCGTGGGGGTGACGCTGCAACTGGCTTACGCCGCCTGGCAAACCGCGGGGCTGTGGCGCGGAGAACATCCCGAAGGCGCCACCACGCCGGGGCTCTATTTACCGACTGTGGCGAATAACTTTATCAGCACCATGGCCTGCGGCGCACTGGGTTTTAACGACGCCGGGCTGGCGTTTCTGGGGGCGGGCGTAATTTCATGGATCACGCTCGAACCGGCTATCGTTCAGCGCTTGCGTAGCGGTGGCGAATTACCGGTGCCGCTGCGTACTTCTCTGGGTATTCAACTTGCTCCGGCGCTGGTGGCCTGTAGCGCATGGCTGAGCGTCAACGGCGGGCACGCGGATGTCTTCGCCAAAATGCTGTTTGGTTATGGCCTGCTTCAACTGCTGTTTATGCTACGCCTGATGCCCTGGTATCTGCGTCAGGCTTTTAATGCGTCGTTCTGGAGCTTCTCGTTTGGTATCTCCGCGCTTGCCACGACGGCGCTGCATCTCGGCCATGCCAGTGGTGTCGGTTTCTACCATCACCTGGCGTTGCCGATGTTTATCTTTACCAATTTCATTATTGGCCTGTTATTGATACGCACGCTGGTGTTATTGCTTCAGGGGAAACTGCTGGTCCGTGTCGACCGTTCTGTTTTAGAGAAAAGTAAGGATTGATGATGACGATTCGTGATGAAAACTACTTCAGTGAAAAATATGGCCTGACCCGTACGCATTCCGAGGTGCTGGAGGCGGCGAAAGTGATTAAGCCTGGCAAAACGTTGGATCTCGGCTGCGGTAACGGGCGTAACACGCTTTACCTTGCTGCAAACGGTTTTGACGTTACGGCATGGGATAAGAATCCGGCAAGCATCACTAA
Organism: Pseudocitrobacter sp. 73; assembly: GCF_008369545.1. Lineage (NCBI taxonomy): Bacteria > Pseudomonadati > Pseudomonadota > Gammaproteobacteria > Enterobacterales > Enterobacteriaceae > Pseudocitrobacter > Pseudocitrobacter sp. 73. Next base: position 16,780 of record NZ_VTZO01000050.1, read on the forward strand.
CCTGGAATCGATCCGTCGTGAAGAAGGGCTGGAGAATGTGCAATCGGCGATTAAAGATCTCAACGCACTGAGCTTTGACGGGGAATATGACTTTATTCTTTCGACCGTAGTGATGATGTTCCTGCAACCGGAAACGATTCCTGGCTTAATTGCGAATATGCAGCGTTGTACGCAACCCGGCGGATATAACCTGATTGTCGCAGCGATGGATACTGAAGACTATCCTTGTACCGTGGGTTTCCCTTTTGCGTTTAAAACTGATGAGCTGCGTCACTACTATGCAGGCTGGAACTTACTTAAATATAACGAGAATCCAGGTGAACTGCACCGTACTGATGCCAATGGCAATCGTATTAAACTGCGTTTTGCCACGATGCTGGCGCAAAAAACGGTATAAACGCTAAAGATCCTACTATTCCTTTTATCATATCGTAAATAACCGGCTAACAATTACGCCGGTTATTTTTTATTCGCCTGCTAACTAATTATTTTTTTTCTATAAATTGCGAGCGACAACCATTTTTGCAACAACACCGGGTTCATTCCTTTGCTATAACTCTTTTGAAATCGTACCTCTATCAGGATCAAACCCATGCGTACTCATACGTTCTTCAAAGTTGCGGCCTTTGCGGGCGTTATTGCTCTGTCTGGTTGTGCATCGAAAGTCGCGGAACCTACGCAGTATTCCGGCTTTTTAAAAGATTATTCGAATCTGCAGGAAACCACCTCCGCAACGGGCAAACCGACCCTGCGTTGGGTGGATCCTAATTACAATCCGAAAAACTATGACAGTATTGTCTATAACCCGGTGACTTATTATCCGACGCCAAAACCCAGCACCCAAATTGGTCAGAAAGCGCTGGATGATATTCGTAACTACACCGATCAACAGATTAAACAGGCTGTCTCTCAACATAAAAAAATCGTGACCCAACCTGGCCCGCATAGCCTGATTTTCCGCGGCGCGATTACGGCGGTAAACTCCAGCAATGAAGGGCTTCAGTTCTATGAGGTAGTCCCTGTCGCGCTGGTGGTTGCGGGTACCCAAATGGCGACGGGTCACCGAACCATGGATACCCATCTCTTCTTCGAGGGCGAGTTGATCGATGCGGCAACCAATAAACCGGTGGTGAAAGTGGTACGTAAAGGCGAAGGGAAAGACCTCAACAATGAAAATACCCCGATGACCCTGCAAACCCTGAAGCAAACTATCGACGATATGGCGGTGGATGCCGTCAAATTTGACCCGGCAATGAAATAAACGGAAATCGGGTGGCCCAGGCCACCCGATTTTTTACGCCTGTTTCATTTTAAGGCGCGTTCTCAAAAGCCACGCGGGTATTCGCGCAAACATCACCAGATTCCCGACCAAAATCAGTACTAGCCCGATAATGGCGTTGACATGCCACTGATAACCTTCATACAACGTCGAGAGCGTCAGCGCGACCAGTGGAAACAGTAATGTGCTGTACGCCGCGTTGCTGGCACCGATTCTGCCTACCAGGGTGAAGTAAGCGCCAAAGGCAATCACCGAGCCAAAAATAGCCAGGTAGAACAGGGCACCGAGATAGCTCATGGTCCACTCTGGCGTAAAGCTTTCGCCGCGTAACAGAGCGATTGCGCCGATGATCAACGTGCCGTAGAGCATCGCCCAGCTATTGGTGGTCAGCGTTTCCAACCCGCGTCGCTGGTGGCGGATGCTGAGCATATTCCCCAGCGAGAAGCCATACGTGCCAAGCGCGCTCAACAGAATGCCCGGCAGCATCGTACTGCTGAGCCCGGAGACCTGAAGATCGTCCCAGAACAGGGTGATAATCCCGACCAGTCCCAGCAGTGCCGCAAGGTAAAAGCGCCCTGGCGGCGTCTGGCGAAAAAAGAGAAAACTGTTGATGGCGTTAAACAGCACCGCCATAGAGAAAATCACCGATTCCAGCCCGGTGTTAATCCAGCTTGCGGCGGTGTAAAAACACCAGAAGTTAAAGCCGAATACACAGCAACCCTGCAAGATGCAAAAAAGATGGTCGCGTAAGGCGAGGCGGCGCAGACGGCGAGTCAGGAGCAGAATTGTCAGCATGGTGACGCTGGCGATTGCGAAGCGCCAGAAGATAGACACGGTTGCCGGTACCGGGCCTTGTTGTAAAAAAATGGCGATCCACGTTGTGCCCCAGATGGCGACAACCAATATGTAGAGCAGTGCGTTCATGCGCGTTCCTCAATGACTCAGAAAAATCCAGTTTGACGGGGCTCGCTGGATGGCGCTTGCAGCGTCTTGCCACAGACTTGCAAATTCTTGCGGATTTTTTGTGAGCAGGGTCGAACAACTCTGGCAATCATGGGCATCGCTACATAGACTAGGTCTATGAATCATCGTGATACAGACCGCCAATGACACATTCCTACGCTACTCTGGAACGCCTGCAAAGTCAGAACGCCGTGCTGCGTGAAACGGTTGTGCTCAACTCAGATATCCAGCTTGCGGCCTGGTATAATAATTGTGACACTGTCACCGTTGAAAGCGATCATCATACGCTGAGCCTTTATGTGGCGGATGGCTATGAAAGTTATCAGAAAACGCCGCACGGTTGGAAAAACGGCGGGGGCCCGGATCGCTTCTGCCTGATGCCGCAATCCTGTGAATCAACGTGGGATATTCGCGGTGACCTCTCTTTCGTTCATCTTTATTGCACAGACCAGCATCTGAAACGCATTGGCGAGCAGATCTGGGACCGAAGCCCGGTAGCCATTCAGCTTGAGGAAAAATCCTTTGCCGATGACGCTAAAATCACTGCGCTTTATCGTCAGTTCCTGCTGAGCTGCGACTGGCAGCAACCTGCGAACCAGTTGACGTTGAGCAGCGCCAGTACACTGCTGCTGACGCATCTTATCCAGAATTACGCCTCTGTTCAGTGGCGACTGCCCTCGGTGACAGGCGGTCTTGCGCCGTCGGTGCTGCGCAATGTGCTGGCGTGGATAGACGCCAATTTGTCGCAGCCGCTGACGCTTGCGGATCTGGCTGCGCAGGCCGCGCTCAGCGAATACCATTTTGCGCGTATGTTTCGTCAGTCAACCGGCCTTGCGCCGCATCAGTATGTGATGCAACGACGTATGGATCACGCAGAGCAATTGGTGCGTAATACGGCATTGCCACTGACCGATATCGCGCTGGCCTGCGGATTTAGCTCGGCCAGCCATTTCAGCAATCGCTTTAAACGCGTGCAGGGCGTTACGCCATCGCAACTACGCGCGTCGCACCTGCGATAGCAGCGCATAACTTGCGCCACCCAGTATTAATCCCCAGAACGCTGAGCCGACGCCGGCGAGCGAAAGCCCGCTGGCGGTGACCAAAAAAGTAACCATTGCCGCGTCACGTTCATTGGCCTGTTGCAGCGCCTGATACAGGCTGCCGCTAAGGGTTCCCAGTAGTGCCAGCCCTGCCAGCATTTCAATCCAGGCGGCGGGAAGCGATGCCATCAACGCCGTGATCGACCCGCCAAATAGGCCTGCCAACAGATAAAATACGCCAGCAGCGGCGGCGGCACGCCAGCGTTGCGCGGCTTGCGGATGGGCATCGGGGCTCTGGCAAATAGCCGCAGTAATCGCGGCGATACAAACTGAGTAAACGCCGAACGGCGCGAACAGTAACGCCAGCGCCCCGGTAAAAACGATCAACGGGGAGGCGGGAATGTGATAGCCCGAAGCCTGTAATGTGGCAAATCCCGGTGCATTCTGCGAGGCCATGGTGACCAGGAAAAAAGGGATACCCACGCTTAACAGCAGCGCGGGAGAAAAATGCGGCGGGATAAATTCAGGCGCAACGAGGGTGAAAGTGAGCGTATTGCGCTGCACCTCGCCACCCAGCCAGGCCACCAGACTACCGACTATCAGGGCGGCCACGACTGCATAACGTGGTGCGAAGGCTTTACAGAGAAGCCAGGCAAGCAGCATGCTACCGCAGAGGACCATGTGATTTTGCAGGCTGGTAAACGCCTGTAACCCGAAACGCAGTAAGATCCCCGCCAGCATTGCCGCCGCCAGTGAATGCGGAACCCATTTCATTAGCCGGGCAAATAACCCGGTTACCCCGCACAGTACAATCAGCGCGTTCGCGAAAATAAAAATCCCTACCGCCTCGTTGAGCGTTGCGCCCTCTAAGCCGCCCACCAGTAGCGCCGCACCGGGGGTTGACCAGGCCGTTAAAATGGGTGCTTTTTTCCATAGCGTCAGCGCCAGCGTGCTGATCCCCATTGCCAGCCCCAATGCCGTCATCCATCCGGCGATTTGCGTGGCAGTTGCCCCGGCAGCGGCAGCAGCCTGCCAGATGATGGCCGCTGAGCTGGCGTAGCCCACCAGCACCGCGACAAACCCGGCCAACAGCGTCGGGAAGGGGCAAAAACGAGTGAACATATTGACCTCTTGTGCGTTATAGCGTCCAAAAGAACTGTAGCACTGTGCGCTATAACGCACAAGTAGTGATGATTAGCACAGGCTGTTCAGTAAACCTTTGATATAATAAAGCCGTTTCTGCACTGGAGAGGTGATATGAATATTGCACAACATCTGTCAGCCACGCTGAAAATGCTGCGCCAGCAGCGCGAGTGGAGTCTGTCGAGGCTGGCGGAAGAGACAGGCGTGTCCAAAGCGATGCTCGGGCAAATCGAGCGTAATGAATCCAGCCCCACGGTGGCGACGCTATGGAAAATCGCCACTGGCTTGAATGTGCCGTTTTCAGTCTTTATTACGCCACCGCAGGTTGAGGCCCCAGGTGCGTTTGACCCACAGCAGCAGGCGATGGTCGTTACGCCCGTTTTTCCGTGGGACCCGGAACTATGCTTCGATCATTTTTCCATCGTGCTGGCTCCGGGCGCGTTGAGTGAATCGACGCCGCATGAAAAAGGTGTCATTGAGCACGTCGTTGCCATCAGCGGTACCCTCGATATGTGCGTGGCGGGTGTGTGGCGCAGCCTGACGCCAGGGGAAGGGTTACGTTTCGCGGGTGATGAAGCCCATGCTTATCGCAACAGTGGCGACCAGCCCGTGCATTTTCATTCGCTGATTCACTACCCAAAAGAAAAAACCGCAAGCGAGCTTGCGGTGCGTCATAGAGACAGTAATCATCAATAACGTGACGAGGAAATCCGGAATACGTGCCTACTGTAATCGGCCCGGTGAGCGCGTGGAAATAGTTAATTCTTCGATACTTTGCCGGAAAAGAGAAATTGACCGCGCAGACGGGGTGGAAAAGTGTTTGGTCTGCGCCAGGATCTGACTACAATAGCCGCCATTTTGACCCCAACGGATAACAACGACAGTATGCGCCTGCAAAACCATCATCTTGAATTACTGAGCCCGGCCCGAGATACGGCGATTGCCCGCGAAGCTATTCTTCACGGTGCAGACGCGGTTTATATCGGCGGCCCTGGCTTTGGTGCTCGCCATAATGCCAGCAACAGCCTGAGTGATATTGCCGAACTGGTGCCTTTCGCCCATCGCTACGGTGCGAAGATTTTTATCACGCTTAATACCATTCTTCATGATGATGAGCTGGAGCCCGCGCAGAAGCTGATTACCGATCTCTACGAGACCGGCGTGGATGCATTGATTGTGCAGGATATGGGCATATTGCAGCTGGATATCCCGCCAATTGAGTTGCACGCCAGTACACAGTGCGATATTCGCAGCGTTGAGACAGCGAAATTCCTTTCTGATGTGGGCTTCAGTCAGATTGTGCTGGCGCGCGAGCTGAACCTGCAACAGATTCAGGCAATCCATGAAAGCACCGATGCAACCATCGAATTCTTTATTCATGGCGCGCTGTGTGTGGCCTATTCCGGTCAGTGCAATATCTCCCATGCCCAGACCGGGCGCAGCGCCAACCGTGGTGATTGCTCACAGGCTTGTCGTCTGCCGTATACCCTGAAGGACGATCAGGGGCGCGTGGTGGCGTTCGAAAAACATTTGCTGTCGATGAAAGATAACGATCAAACCGCCAACCTTGGCGCGTTGATTGATGCGGGCGTACGCTCCTTCAAAATTGAAGGGCGCTACAAAGACATGAGCTACGTGAAAAATATCACCGCCCATTATCGGCAGATGCTTGATGCGATTATCGAAGAACGCGGCGACCTGGCGCGTGCTTCAGCGGGGCGTACTGAGCATTTCTTTATTCCGTCCACCGATAAAACGTTCCATCGCGGTAGCACCGACTATTTCGTTAACGCCCGTAAAGGCGATATTGGTGCTTTTGATTCGCCGAAGTTCGTTGGTCTGCCGGTCGGTGAAGTGCTGAAAGTCAGCAAAGATCACCTGGACGTGGAAGTGACCGAACCGTTAGCCAATGGCGATGGCCTGAACGTGCTGATTAAACGCGAAGTGGTGGGCTTCCGTGCGAATACGGTTGAGAAAACCGGTGAAAACCGTTATCGCGTCTGGCCAAACGAAATGCCTGCCGATCTTTATAAGGTGCGTCCGAATCACGTCCTTAACCGTAACCTTGACCATAACTGGCAGCAGGCGTTGCTGAAAACCTCCAGCGAGCGCCGCATCGGCGTGGACGTTGAACTGTCGGGCTGGCAGGAGCAACTGGTATTAACCATGACCAGCGAGGATGGCGTCAGCGTGACCCATACGCTGGATGGCGAATTCGCCCCGGCCAACAATGCGGAGAAAGCGTTGAGCCAGTTGCAGGATGGCATCGCGAAGCTGGGGCAGACCCGCTATTACCCGCGCCGCGCCGACGTGCAGTTAGCGGAAGCGTTGTTTGTCCCAAACAGCGTGCTGAATCAGCTGCGTCGTGAAACTGTAGAAATGCTTGAAACGGCGCGACTGGCGGCGTATCAACGCGGCAGCCGTAAACCGGTCAGTACGCCAGCGCCGGTGTATCCGGAAACGCACCTTAGTTTCCTGGCAAACGTCTACAACCACAAAGCGCGCGAATTCTATCAGACCTTTGGTGTGAAGCTTATTGATGCGGCGTATGAAGCGCATGAAGAGAAGGGCGATGTGCCGGTGATGATCACCAAACACTGCCTGCGTTTTGCCTTTAATTTGTGCCCGAAACAGGCGAAAGGGTCAATTAAGAGCTGGCGCGCCACGCCGATGCAGCTTGTTCACGGTGATGAGGTGCTGACGCTGAAGTTTGATTGTCGCCCGTGTGAAATGCACGTCGTCGGGAAAATCAAGAATCACATCCTGAAAATGCCGCTGCCGGGAAGCGTGGTCGGGTCGGTCAGCCCGGAAGAGTTGCTGAAGACGTTGCCGAAGCGCAAGTAAGCGCTCATTCCTCAGCGTAACCCTCTCCCACAGGGAGAGGGGACCGATTGTGCCTGAATTAACGCGGCTGCGCTGGCATTGTATTGCCATTGTTGTAGCGTATTATCAGGATTTAAATCCGGCGGCGGTCATCATTAAACGAAATAAATATCCCACCACTGCCAGCGTTAATACGCTGCCGCCCCAGATTGCCACCAGCCAGAATAGCCGCTGAAGCCATGATTTTTGCATCAGTGATACCCCTCGCCATGTTGAACCTTCCCACGGAAGACGTAGTAGCTCCAGAAGGTATAAACCAGAATAATGGGAATAATCAGCAGGGCGCCAATCAGCATAAAGCCCTGACTTTGCGTCGGCGCAGCCGCCTGCCATAGGGTGATATCGGGCGGAATAATGTGCGGCCAGATGCTGATCCCAAGCCCGCTAAAACCAAGGAAAATCAGTACCAGCGTTAAGACAAACGGCCGGGCATGGCATTCCGGACGGGCCAGCGCGCGCCAGATGACAAGGCTTACGACCATCACCAGCACAGGAACCGGTAACAGGAACCACAGGTTAGGTAGCGTAAACCAGCGCTGCGCAATGGCTGGATGCGCCAGCGGGGTCCACGCGCTAATCACCGCAATCACCGCTAACAGTGCCATCAATAGCCCACGAGCGTGGCGGCGCATAATACGTTGCAATGGATCTTCACTCTTCATAACCAGCCAGGTTGCGCCCAGCAGGGCGTAGGCCACGACCAGGCCCACTCCACAGAACAGCGTAAACGGCGTCAGCCAGTCGAACGGGCCACCGGCGAAGGTACGGTTAGCCACCGGAAAACCGTTCAGTACCGCACCGACCACCACGCCCTGGCTGAAAGTCGCCAGAATTGAGCCACAGAGAAAAGCGTTATCCCAGAAAGGGCGATGCGATGGCGTCGCGTTAAAGCGAAATTCAAATGCCACGCCGCGAAAAATCAGGCCGATCAGCATCAACGATAACGGGATAGTCAGCGCGTCGATGATCACCGCATAGGCCAGCGGAAATGCACCAAACAACGCCGCGCCGCCCAACACCAGCCAGGTTTCGTTGCCGTCCCACACCGGGGCGACGCTGTTTACCATCACGTCACGGTCGGCGGCGTTATGGGTGAACGGGAACAAAATACCGATCCCCAAATCAAAGCCATCCATCACGATGTACATCAGAGTGGCGAAGACGATAATTACAAACCAGATAATAGAGAGGTCTACGCCCATCAGTGCTGCTCCTGTGAATGAGAGGGGGTAATCGCCGCGGAAAGAGGACGCGCAGGCGTACCATCAGTAGGTGGGGTGAAATCCTGCGGCCCTTTGCGGATCAGGCGCACCATGTAGCTGTATCCGACGCCGAAGACCGAGCTGTAAACCACAAAAAAGGCCAGCAGACTGATACTCATATGCAAATCACCGTGCGCGGAAACCGCATCCGTCGTGCGCTGTAGGCCATAAACGACCCACGGCTGACGCCCCACTTCAGTGGTCACCCATCCGGCCAGTATGGCGATTAAGCCAGATGGCCCCATCAGCAGCGCAAACCATAAGAAGGGGCGCGAAACATAGAGACGCTGCTTTTTGCGTAACCACAGCGCGGCCACGCCTAACAGCAGCATCAGCATGCCAAGACCCGCCATAATGCGAAATGACCAGAAGACGATGGTGGAGTTAGGGCGGTCCTCTTTGGCAAACTCTTTCAGCGCCGGAACCTGCTTGTCGAGGCTATGGGTGAGGATCAGGCTTCCCAACGCGGGGATCTCAAGGCCATAGCGGGTGCGCTCCTGCGCCATATCGGGCCAGCCAAACAGCAGCAGTGGCGTAGGCTCGCCCGGCGGATTCTCCCAGTGACCTTCAATGGCGGCTATTTTTGCCGGTTGATGTTTCAGGGTATTCAAACCATGCATATCACCAATCATGGCCTGAATGGGCGCGACGATAAGCGTCATCCACAGGGCCATCGAAAACATGGTACGGATAGCCGGCGAGTTATTACCGCGCAGCAGATGCCAGGCCGCAGACGCGCCGACAAACAGAGCGCTGCTCAGGAAAGCCGCCACCGTCATATGCAACAGGCGATAGGGGAATGAAGGGTTGAAGACCACCGCGAACCAGTCAACCGGGACTACCTGACCGTTCACGATCTCGAAGCCCTGCGGTGTCTGCATCCAGCTGTTTGACGCGAGGATCCAGAATGTCGAGATAAGCGTGCCCAGCGCCACCATACAGGTGGCGAAGAAGTGTAATCCCGGCCCGACTTTATTCCAGCCAAAAAGCATCACGCCGAGGAAGCCTGCTTCGAGGAAAAAGGCAGTTAATACTTCATAGGTCAGCAGCGGGCCGGTAATACTGCCTGCAAATTGTGAGAAACCGCTCCAGTTAGTGCCAAACTGGTAGGCCATTACCAGCCCGGAAACGACGCCCATCCCAAAGTTAACGGCAAAAATCTTCGACCAGAAATGGTAAAGCGAGCGCCAGACCGGTTGACGGGTTTTAAGCCATAACCCTTCGAGCACCGCCAGATAGCTTGCAAGCCCGATAGTAATGGCGGGAAAGATAATGTGAAAGGAGACGGTGAAGGCGAACTGTATTCGCGCCAGGTGAAACGCATCAAGACCAAACATGCAAAACTCGGGGTTTGAGGTCCAATGGA
>NZ_VTZO01000051.1:0-15054 GCF_008369545.1 Pseudocitrobacter sp. 73
GCAACAGGCGAAAAAAAAGCTCGTACTTTCGTACGAGCTCTTCTTAAAATATGGCGGTGAGGCGGGGATTCGAACCCCGGATACGTTGCCGTATACACACTTTCCAGGCGTGCTCCTTCAGCCACTCGGACACCTCACCATATTGTTTTGCTGCCGAACTGCTTGGGTGGCAACGGGGCGCTACTATAGGGAGTTGCCCTAAAACGGTCAAGCATAATTTCTTAATTATCTTTCGTTCGGTTAAGCATTGAACATATTCCCCGTCCGGATGCGAACGGGGAGGTAATTAGTGTTGTGAATCGAGCAGTTTTTAGATTTGGCCGAAGCGGCCAGTATTAAAATCGTCAATCGCTTCGGCAATTTGCGCCTTGCTATTCATTACAAATGGCCCGTAACCGACAATCGGTTCGTTTAGGGGTTCACCTGCCAGTAACAGTACGCTGGAATCCGTTTGTGCCTGGAGATAGAACGCTTCACCTTGCTGGCTGAATACCACCAACTGACCTTCGTGGGCTCGTTCTCCACCGTTTATGGCAACTTCGCCTTTCAGCACGACCAGCGCGGTGCTCCAGCCATTGGGCTGCTTAAATTCAACGTCATGCCCGCGTTTTAACTGCATATCCCACACATTCAGCGGCGAGAAGGTGTGCGCCGGGCCGTTTGTGTCCTGATAGCGGCCTGCAATGACGCGCAGAGAGCCACTACCATCGGGTAATGCGATGTGCGGAATATCCTCTGCGCGGATACTCTGGTAGCCTGGCGGGGTCATCTTGTCTTTTGCCGGCAGGTTGACCCATAGCTGAATCATCTTGAGTTCACCGCCGGTTTGGCTGAAGGCTTGAGAATGAAACTCTTCGTGCAAAATTCCCGCGCCTGCTGTCATCCACTGGACATCTCCTGGGCCAATCACGCCGCCTTTACCCGTTGAATCGCGATGTTCCACTTCGCCATCGTACACCAGCGTGACGGTTTCAAATCCACGGTGCGGATGTTCACCGACACCGCGCTTCTCGCTTCCCGCCGGAAAAGTGAAAGGCCCGGCATAATCGAGGAGCAGGAAAGGGCTCAACTGCTCACCGTGGCTCTGATACGAAAACAGTGAACGTACCGGGAAGCCATTACCCACCCAATGTGGGGCGGGGGCGGTATACACGCCTGTAATCTTTTTCATCGTAATCTCCAGCATTTCTGTTTCTGATGTTATTAAGCTTACTTTTGGCGTTAATATCCCGGTAGATGGCAAAATAGCGCTACACTGTTCTGAAAATAGAACAGTGAGGTAGATATGCAGGATCTCAATGATTTCGCATGGTTTGTGCAGGTGGTGGATCACGGAGGATTTGCTGCAGCCGGGCGGGCGCTCGATCAGCCGAAGTCGAAACTGAGTCGGCGTATTGCGCAACTTGAGGCGCGGCTTGGGGTGAGGTTAATCCATCGCACCACCCGGCATTTTACGGTGACAGACGTAGGGCAGACGTTCTATCAGCACTGCAAAGCCATGCTGGTAGAGGCGGAGGCGGCGCAGGACGCGGTGGCGACATTACAATCAGAACCGCGCGGTACGGTGAGGATCGTATGCCCTGTCACATTACTGCATGTGCACGTTGGTCCGATGCTGGCGCGATTTATGGTGCGTTATCCGGGCGTCAATGTGCAGCTCGAGGCGACCAACAGACGTGTCGATGTGGTGGCGGAAGGGATAGATGTCGCGATACGCGTACGTCCTCGGCCCTTTGAAGATAGCGATCTGGTGATGCGCGTGCTGGCGGATCGTGGCCATCGACTGGTCGCGAGCCCCGAGTTGGTTTCGCGTATGGGCAAGCCGCAGGCGCCCGCTACGTTGAGCGGTTGGCCTGGTTTAAGCCCTGGCGCGGGTAAACAGCATCGCTGGGAATTGAGTGGACCGGAGGGCGCGCGTGCTGAAGTCTGGTTTACGCCGCGCATGATAACAAGCGACATGCTGGCGCTGTGTGAAGCTGCGATAGCGGGTGTAGGCATTGTGCAATTACCTCTGCTGATGGTGAGAGATCAGCTGGCGTCAGGGGCGCTTGTATCAGTACTTGATGAGTGGCAACCGCGTCGCGAGGTGATCCATGCGGTGTTTGCATCCAGGCGTGGATTACTGCCTTCGGTCAGAGCATTGGTCGATTATCTGGCTGAGGAGTACCAGAAGATGGAGGAGGAATAAAAGGGGGAGGGACCCGCTGCACTGCGGGCTGTGCAACATGCAAAAAAAAAGCCCGTACTTTCGTACGAGCTCTTCTTAGAATATGGCGGTGAGGCGGGGATTGACTCGCTGCGCTCGCCCTTCGGGCAGCCCGTTCACTGCGTTCGCGGTCTGTCCAACTGGCTGCGCCAGTTGTCGAACCCCGGTCCGGGCTTCTCATCCCCGCCAGTTTGTGCAATATGCGAAAAAAAAAAGCCCGTACTTTCGTACGAGCTCTTTCTTGAATATGGCGGTGAGGCGGGGATTCGAACCCCGGATACGTTGCCGTATACACACTTTCCAGGCGTGCTCCTTCAGCCACTCGGACACCTCACCATATTGTTTGTTCCGTTGCTGCTGGAACGGGCGCTAATTTAGGGAAATCCGCTGCTTGCGTCAATAAACTTTTTTAAAAAAAGGTTCGTTTAGACAAACTTCAAGCAACTTGCTTTTAAATCAGTCATAAATCGCCTTTTTTGCCACCACAATGCTTTTTACGGGAGTGATAAGATAATTTTGCTATGCTGAGGATCCGCTAAAAAAATCAATCAATACCGCGCCGAAGAGATAAAAATACGATGGCGCTTTATGTCAGGAGTAGTTATGGAGATCATCTTTTACCATCCGACCTTTGATACCCCGTACTGGATTGCCCAACTGAGCAAGCAACTGCCGGGCGCGAACGTTCGCGAGTGGAAAAAGGGCGACAATCAGCATGCCGACTATGCGCTGGTCTGGCATCCACCGGTAGAAATGTTGCAGGGCCGCGATTTAAAAGCCGTGTTTGCGCTGGGGGCGGGCGTCGATTCCATTCTCAGTAAGTTAAAAGCGAACCCGGAAATGTTGCCGGAGTCGATTCCGCTGTTTCGCCTCGAAGACACCGGTATGGGCCTACAAATGCAGGAATATGCCGTAAGTCAGGTGCTGCACTGGTTCCGCCGCTTTGATGATTATCAGGCGCAGCAGCAGAAATCGGAGTGGCAGCCTCTGGCCGACTATCATCGCGAAGATTTCACTATCGGCATTATGGGCGCTGGTGTGTTGGGCGGTAAAGTGGCTGAAAGCCTGCTGGCGTGGGGCTTCCCGGTACGTTGCTGGAGCCGTAGCCGTAAAACGTTACCCGGTGTGCAAAGTTTTGCCGGAACTGAAGAGCTGGGCGATTTCCTGCGTGAAACGCGTGTTTTAATCAACTTGTTGCCGAATACGGCGGAAACTGTTGGGATTATTAATCTTAATCTGCTGAATCAGTTGCAGGATAACAGTTATCTGCTGAATCTGGCGCGCGGCGTGCACGTTGTGGAAGAGGAACTGTTACAGGCGCTCAATAACAATAAACTGAAGGGCGCGATGCTCGACGTCTTCAGTCGTGAACCGCTACCGCAGGAAAGCCCGTTGTGGCAGCATCCGCGCGTGGTGATGACCCCGCACATCGCCGCGGTCACCCGTCCACAGGAAGCCATTGCGTATATCGCCCGAACAATTACCGGGTTGGAGCGCGGCGACCACGTGAGTGGCCAGGTTGACCGCCAGCGCGGTTATTAATCGCCTTCACAAACCCGGCTTCTGCCGGGTTTTCGCTAATAAAAGGCCAGATTTCCTGCTATTCTTGGCGCTAAGACGTTAGAGGAGAATGTGATGTATCCCGTTGACCTGCATATGCACACTGTTGCCAGTACGCATGCTTATAGCACGCTGCATGACTATATTGCCGAAGCGAAACGTAAAGGCATCAAACTCTTTGCTATTACCGATCATGGCCCGGATATGGCCGACGCACCGCACGCCTGGCACTTTATTAATATGCGTATCTGGCCGCGTATCGTTGATGGCGTGGGGATCCTGCGCGGGATCGAAGCGAACATCAAAAATACCCAGGGTGAAATCGACTGTACCGGGCCCATGCTGACCTCGCTCGATTTCATTATTGCAGGCTTCCACGAGCCAGTTTTCCCGCCGCAAGATAAAGCCACGCACACGCAAGCGATGATTGCCACGATGGCCAGCGGTAACGTGCATATGATTAGCCATCCGGGGAACCCGAAATTCCCGGTTGATATCCAGGCCGTGGCCGAGGCAGCTGCCAAATATCAGGTGGCGCTGGAGATCAATAACTCATCTTTCCTGACTTCGCGCGTGGGCAGCGAAGATAACTGCACAGCCATAGCAGCGGCGGTTCGCGATGCCGGAGGCTGGCTGGCGTTGGGCTCGGATTCCCACACGGCGTTCACGCTGGGTGAATTTACGGAGTGTCGGAAGATCCTTGATGCCGTCAATTTCCCGGAAGATCGTATTCTGAATGTTACCCCACGCCGTTTCCTGAATTTCCTGGAGTCACGCGGCAAAGCTCCGGTTCCTGAATTTGCCGAATTTTAATGAATGAGATGGATTAATTAATGAACGAGTTTTCAATTCTCTGCCGGGCGCTGGGCTCACTGTACTATCGTCAGCCGCAGGACCCGCTGCTGGTGCCGCTGTTCACCCTGATCCGCGAAGGGAAGCTGGCGGCGAACTGGCCGCTGGAGCAGGATGAACTGCTGACCCGTCTGCAAAAGAGCTGTGATATTCAGCAAATTGCCGCAGATTATAATGCCTTGTTTGTGGGCGAAGAGTGCCGGGTTTCCCCATACCGTAGCGCATGGGTTGACGGTGCGACAGAAACCGACGTGCGCGCGTTTCTGACTTCGCGCGGCATGCCGCTGGGAGAAAATCCAGCCGACCATATTGGGACGTTACTGCTGGCGGCTTCCTGGCTGGAAGATAATGCGGCAGAGGATGAAAACGAGGCACTCGAGACGCTGTTCGAAACATATCTTCTTCCCTGGGTCGGCACTTTCCTTGGCAAAGTGGAAGCCCATGCAGCAACCACCTTCTGGCGTACCCTGGCGCTCCTGACCCGCGAAGCGATTAGCGCGATGTGGGATGAGCTGCAGGAAGAGGAAGGAGAGTGATGTAAATCACGTTTGTGATGCAATCGATGTAATTGTATTGTGTAAAACGTGTTCGCGATCTCACTAACTCGGCGGGCATCTGCTAAAATGCCCGCCATGAACATACTTCTCTCTATTGCAATCACCACAGGCATTCTCTCCGGCGTTTGGGGCTGGGTAGCGGTGTCGTTGGGATTATTAAGCTGGGCCGGCTTCCTTGGCTGTACCGCTTATTTTGCCTGCCCACAAGGTGGGCTGAAGGGCCTGCTGATTTCCGCATGCACCACGATGAGCGGCGTGCTGTGGGCGCAGGTGATCATTTACGGCAGCGCAATGGCGCCGCACATGGAAATCGTCGGCTACCTGATGACGGGCGTGGTGGCGTTTCTGATGTGTATTCAGGCGAAACAGCTGTTGCTGTCGTTCGTTCCCGGTACGTTTATCGGGGCCTGCGCAACGTTTGCCGGGCAGGGCGATTGGCGTCTGGTGGTGCCTTCACTGGCCGTTGGGTTAGTTTTCGGTTTCGCAATGAAAAACAGTGGGCTATGGCTGGCAAAGCGACGAACTTCCGCCTCAACGCAACATGCAGTTGAAGAATAAAAATCGGCGGCCTTGTGGTCGCCGATTTTTTTCCCAGAGGCGATTCAGTTGCTCATGCCGCTAATTTCAATTTGCGAGGTTTGATTGGTTTTTCTGTCGGTAATATTCATCACCAACTGACCATCAGTATTGGTCACGTTAACGATAAAATCTTCCGTCACCAGCTTACCGGGTTTCCCCTGACTGACGTTACCCATCAAGCTCCCCAGTAGCTGAGACTGGATTGATGACGTAAAGGCGCTGAGTGCAGAGGTTTGATCAAACGAATCATCGGAGTTCGGCGCGGAGTAGCCGTTTTGCGCCTGTGCTTCGGAAAGCAGCGTGGAGCCATTTAATGGGTTACCACCAAAATTTGGGTTTACCGGGGTATAGACAAGCTGCCCCGCGGTACAGACGTTCGCCAACATAATGCCTGTCAGACCCAACAGCACTTTATGACGTTTTAACATGGTGTGCCCTCAATCAAATACTGCGATATTGTTTTTTGAGAACGTGTGGTATCACGACGCTTTTATCATAGTTCCCTGTACAAAGATTTCCACGGTGCTTAATGTAAACACTCTGAATAACTTCAGCACAAAATAATATAGTGAGAAAAATCAATCTGATTCTTTATTTGCGGCATAATACCTTGTCGGAAAAATAGCACTTTTTTCTGACTATAACGGACAAATCCTGTTTTTGTATGAGTACGAAATAACCTCAGAGGAATAATATTATTACCATATGTGAAATTTTGTATATGCCTGGCAATGTGCCGGGATGCAGTAGCATATTCGTTTCTTAAAAGGGGGTAATCAATAGTTTCATTACATCGACCGGAGGTATTTTATGAGAGGCTATGTCCTCGCAGCACTACTGACCTTTACTCCTATGGGTGTTCATGCACATTCTAATTCAAATGAACATCCTGATTTGTCCTCCCTGTCTGCTGAAGATTACGCGTTACCCGATAAATTGAACTTACCTCGCAATGCGACCAACGCATGGATCAAACAGAATGGTGATGGGCTCCGGGCTGATATTGATCAATATCATACAGGTAGAAATACCAACGCAATTATTCAACAACAAGGTGGAGGGCATACGGCTGAAATTACACAACTTTATGGCAATAATGATCTTGCTATTATTAGTCAGGCGGGTTGGGGTAATGATGCTGAAATAATACAAAGAGGTTCTGGGAATGCAGCAGCTATTTCTCAGGATGGTTATTCGAACTATGCGAAAATTGTTCAGGTTGGAAATAACCTGGCAGGTATTAAGGTAAGTCAAACTGGAGTAGGTAAAACTATCACCGTAAAAGTCACCCATGGCTATACGAGGTAGTTCATTTAACCCGTTACGTTAACGACATAATAGGTACTACTATGAATCTCTGGAAATTGACAGCAATCGCATCATTAGTTATTTCTGGAAGTGCCTTCGCGCAATATACCGGACCTGCGGTAACCGACGGTGGTAATTCCGAACTCACCACAACCGCTGGGCTTGCTAACAACGCGGTTGCCGCACACAGCAGCGAATTACCCGGCTTCGGGCCGAATGCGGGTAACAACAGTGAACACGTCGCCATCTACCAGGGGGGCTCAAGCGGCAGTGGTCATGGTGGCCACGGCGGACATGGCGGTTGGGATGATAAAGGCGGCTCGGGTTATGGCAGCGGCAATAATCTGGCTAACGTTGAGCAGGATGGAGCAAAAGGCTCCTCAACGCTGATTTATCAGGAAGGGGGAAATAACTCCCTGAGCACCCTGCAAACCGCCAAAAGCAGCCTGCTGTATATCCGCCAAAGTGGGGGTAAAAACAACACCATTGGTACTGGTCTACTCGATTCGAAAGGTGGCTCTTCCGGTAATACCTTCACCCAAAGTGGTTCCGATAACCAAATGGTGATTAACCAGGATCAGAGTGATAACCACATTTACAGTCCTGGTCAATCGGGTACGCATAACAAGGCGGTAATTTACCAGAAAGGTAAAAATGACCTGACGGCAAACCTTTCCGGTAACTTTAACGAAGCCTATATTAGCCAGAATGGGCAAGGCAACGGCGCAACCGTGAATCAGTCTGGTAGCTTCAACGACCTGACACTGAAACAGAAAGGCAACTACAACACCGCAGACCTGACGCAAACCGGCGGCGGCTTCTACGACGGTAAAAACGATCGTAAAGGCGGCAGCGGTCACAGCAGCGGGGGTAACGTGCTGGATGTGACTCAGCTTGGTTTCAAAAACGAGGCTACGGTTAACCAGAATGGTAGCAGCAACACCATTACGCTTGAACAGAACAGCAGTAATGGTATCGCGACCATCGATCAAAGCGGCGGGACCAGTCGTAACACTGTTACCGCGACCACCAACGTCAATAATGGTCTGGTGGATGTCGATCAGACCAGCGGCACCAAAGACAGCGATGTTGTTATTAATCAAAGTGGCGGCAGCAACTGGGATAAATCGTTCGATGATGATAAATACGGTGGCGGCTACGGCACCCTGGTGGCAGCCGCTAAAGTGCTGCAAACCAGCGCCAATGGCAGCAGTGTGAACATCAATCAAACCGTCGCAGGCATTTCAACCACGGCATATGTGAAACAGACTGGGTCTGGCAACACAGCAATTGTGAATCAACACTAAGTGATGTTTTGCCCGATGAGCCGCCACGATTGTGGCGGCTTTTCTATGCGCAGAATAGAGGAACAAATCCGGCTGCGCAGAGCAGACAGCCGGCAAGGAACGCTATCATGAGCTGCTTTCGCTCGCGGCTTTTGGTAACGGTGACTGCGGTGGGGCGAGACTTTGTTGCGGTGCCTGTGCTGACACGTTCGGGCGAACCGTTTGTGGCGGCGGCGATTGCGTGAGTTCATCGGGCATCAGCAAACCTTCTACGGCCTCTTTGCGATAGCGCGTCAGGACTTCGGAGTTGATGTCCGCAGCATTACTTAACGCCCACAGCTTCTTGTTGATACCATCGTTAATCAGGTGAATGACGCCTTCTTCAATGGCCGACATCAGACAGGTCATCACCGGTTCGTTGGTGGTAAAGCCCGCTTCGCCTTCTAACAGACGCTGATAATCAATAAAGCGGAAGACGCCCGCCTGAATTTCATAAGAGAGAATCGTTTTGCTGGTATTCACCGAAGAGAGTACTTCGCCAGTATGGACATTCACGATACGTAAGTTAACGGCCACCTGATCCAATTGATACTGAGTGCTGCCACCAATACCAAAATAGCGCGCGCCGAAGCCACCGGTTTTCACGTTGCTGGCATAGCCAATAATCGACCCTTCAACAATCACGTTAGCTGAATAGAGCGAGGGGAGCGGGCTGGCGTTATTATCGCCGACGGTACCATTTTGCTGAGCGGCACGAATAATTTTTCGTTCATTAAGCAGGTTATTCAACCCCTGACGCTCCAGAGGAACAAACCAGCGAGAGTCTTTCAGAGAGGAAACCAACATTGCCGTGGCGCTTTGTGGTACCGATGTTGAAAAGTTACTGGCCGGATAAGGCTGGAACTGGCCCGTCTCATCCTGAATATTATAGACAGCAACATATATTTTTCCGCGTGGCTGAGGGAGCGAAACCAGATCTTTATAGGTCGCATCACGCGGAAGTAATGTAGGTTTGGCGGCTTCTTGTGGTGGTGTTGTAATGCACCCAGACAAGAGTCCAGCTACAACTGCCAGAGTAACGATACGCATCTTGTTCTTGCCTCTCTGAATGGTGACATTTAAATACCCCTCTGTGAAATATTTACGCAAGAAGCCGCAAGCACAATTAATAATAATTAATTGTGCTACGACTATTTTCCGGGTTGTAAATTACAACAGCACAAAAGGACTATTTTTCTATAATATAATTCAGATTAATATTCGTCGGAGGAAAGGTCTCCAGTTTGCAATAATGCTTGATTTATAATCCTTTTTTGTATTTCTTCCTGTACTGATGTGACGGCTTGTGTAATCACCGCATCATAATTTCGCATGACAGGTGAAACTATTGTCTGGAAGACAATATCTTGATTATAGCGAATAGTCATAATACTGCCCCAGCGTGCGCTGGGGCGTTCAATAATAATCAGG
Organism: Pseudocitrobacter sp. 73; assembly: GCF_008369545.1. NCBI lineage: Bacteria > Pseudomonadati > Pseudomonadota > Gammaproteobacteria > Enterobacterales > Enterobacteriaceae > Pseudocitrobacter > Pseudocitrobacter sp. 73. Next base: position 9,819 of record NZ_VTZO01000051.1, read on the forward strand.
CCTAGATTCTACGTCAGTACTTCAAAAAGCATAATCAAAGCCTTGATAAATATGCATTCCTTCGAAATTCAGCTTTCACCCATTGGGTGAAAGAAAAGTGCTCAAAAATATGTTAAATTATCAGCTTTTATGACTCGATATATGGTAAAATAATAGTAAGAAAAGTAGTAAAAAGGGGTTCTAATTATGATTAATAAAATTGATTTCAAAGCTAAGAATCTAACATCAAATGCAGGTCTTTTTCTGCTCCTTGAGAATGCAAAAAGCAATGGGATTTTTGATTTTATTGAAAATGACCTCGTATTTGATAATGACTCAACAAATAAAATCAAGATGAATCATATAAAGACCATGCTCTGCGGTCACTTCATTGGCATTGATAAGTTAGAACGTCTAAAGCTACTTCAAAATGATCCCCTCGTCAACGAGTTTGATATTTCCGTAAAAGAACCTGAAACAGTGTCACGGTTTCTAGGAAACTTCAACTTCAAGACAACCCAAATGTTTAGAGACATTAATTTTAAAGTCTTTAAAAAACTGCTCACTAAAAGTAAATTGACATCCATTACGATTGATATTGATAGTAGTGTAATTAACGTAGAAGGTCATCAAGAAGGTGCGTCAAAAGGATATAATCCTAAGAAACTGGGAAACCGATGCTACAATATCCAATTTGCATTTTGCGACGAATTAAAAGCATATGTTACCGGATTTGTAAGAAGTGGCAATACTTACACTGCAAACGGTGCTGCGGAAATGATCAAAGAAATTGTTGCTAACATCAAATCAGACGATTTAGAAATTTTATTTCGAATGGATAGTGGCTACTTTGATGAAAAAATTATCGAAACGATAGAATCTCTTGGATGCAAATATTTAATTAAAGCCAAAAGTTATTCTACACTCACCTCACAAGCAACGAATTCATCAATTGTATTCGTTAAAGGAGAAGAAGGTAGAGAAACTACAGAACTGTATACAAAATTAGTTAAATGGGAAAAAGACAGAAGATTTGTCGTATCTCGCGTACTGAAACCAGAAAAAGAAAGAGCACAATTATCACTTTTAGAAGGTTCCGAATACGACTACTTTTTCTTTGTAACAAATACTACCTTGCTTTCTGAAAAAGTAGTTATATACTATGAAAAGCGTGGTAATGCTGAAAACTATATCAAAGAAGCCAAATACGACATGGCGGTGGGTCATCTCTTGCTAAAGTCATTTTGGGCGAATGAAGCCGTGTTTCAAATGATGATGCTTTCATATAACCTATTTTTGTTGTTCAAGTTTGATTCCTTGGACTCTTCAGAATACAGACAGCAAATAAAGACCTTTCGTTTGAAGTATGTATTTCTTGCAGCAAAAATAATCAAAACCGCAAGATATGTAATCATGAAGTTGTCGGAAAACTATCCGTACAAGGGAGTGTATGAAAAATGTCTGGTATAATAAGAATATCATCAATAAAATTGAGTGTTGCTCTGTGGATAACTTGCAGAGTTTATTAAGTATCATTGCAGCAAAGATGAAATCAATGATTTATCAAAAATGATTGAAAGGTGGTTGTAAATAATGTTACAATGTGTGAGAAGCAGTCTAAATTCTTCGTGAAATAGTGATTTTTGAAGCTAATAAAAAACACACGTGGAATTTAGGGACTATTCATGTTGTTGTTATTTCGTATCTTCCAGAATAAGGAATCCCATGGTTAAAAAATCACTGCGCCAGTTCACGCTGATGGCGACGGCAACCGTCACGCTGTTGTTAGGAAGTGTGCCGCTGTATGCGCAAACGGCGGACGTACAGCAAAAACTTGCCGAATTAGAGCGGCAGTCGGGAGGCAGACTGGGTGTGGCATTGATTAACACAGCAGATAATTCGCAAATACTTTATCGTGCTGATGAGCGCTTTGCGATGTGCAGCACCAGTAAAGTGATGGCCGCGGCCGCGGTGCTGAAGAAAAGTGAAAGCGAACCGAATCTGTTAAATCAGCGAGTTGAGATCAAAAAATCTGACCTTGTTAACTATAATCCGATTGCGGAAAAGCACGTCAATGGGACGATGTCACTGGCTGAGCTTAGCGCGGCCGCGCTACAGTACAGCGATAACGTGGCGATGAATAAGCTGATTGCTCACGTTGGCGGCCCGGCTAGCGTCACCGCGTTCGCCCGACAGCTGGGAGACGAAACGTTCCGTCTCGACCGTACCGAGCCGACGTTAAACACCGCCATTCCGGGCGATCCGCGTGATACCACTTCACCTCGGGCAATGGCGCAAACTCTGCGGAATCTGACGCTGGGTAAAGCATTGGGCGACAGCCAACGGGCGCAGCTGGTGACATGGATGAAAGGCAATACCACCGGTGCAGCGAGCATTCAGGCTGGACTGCCTGCTTCCTGGGTTGTGGGGGATAAAACCGGCAGCGGTGGCTATGGCACCACCAACGATATCGCGGTGATCTGGCCAAAAGATCGTGCGCCGCTGATTCTGGTCACTTACTTCACCCAGCCTCAACCTAAGGCAGAAAGCCGTCGCGATGTATTAGCGTCGGCGGCTAAAATCGTCACCGACGGTTTGTAATAGCGGAAACGGAATGGGGAAACTCATTCCGTTTTTGTTTATCGCCTTAGACGGCAAAAGTGCTGTCGCCCACCTGCGCTTGCGCATACCAGGCCATAAGCTCCGTGGTTCCTGGTTCTCCTTCCGCTGGAGCCCAGTGCGCATAGTCATCGGCAGCCACGGGTTGATAGCCACCGTGTTTTACTTCAAAAATTATGCCACCGGTATCCAGCGACAGCACGGCATGCCAGGTTCCTGCGGCCATCTCCAGCACCGTACAGGTTTCCCCCAATATCGCCCGATGGGTGACGGTACCCCGATCGTCAAAATTCAGCACCACGAAACGACCCCTTAATGGCAACAGTAGCTCGAAGGTGTGAGGGTGTCGGTGCGGGCGCACGTAGGTCCCAGGTCATATTCCTTCCGGCGTCCGGCATTTTACCGCCAGACAGCTCGGGATTCGTGATATCACCGTTCTTGCAGAATACGGTCAGAGGGAAAATACCCGCCGTGAGCATGCAGCGCTGATACGTCAGCACTATCAGTATCGTGAATTTGCCTGGCCCTGGACATTTCGCCTTACCCGTCTTTTATATACCCGGAGCTGGATAAGCAACGAACGTCCTGGCCTGCTTTTCGATCTGGCGACAGGGTGGCTTATGCAACATCGTATTATTCTCCCCGGAGCCACTACGCTGACCCGGTTGATTTCAGAGGTAAGGGAAAAGGCGACGTTGCGCCTGTGGAACAAACTGGCACTGATACCGTCAGCCGAACAGCGTTCACAGCTGGAGATGCTGCTGGGGCCAACTGATTGCAGCCGCCTGTCTTTACTGGAATCACTGAAAAAGGGCCCTGTGACCATCAGTGGTCCGGCGTTTAATGAAGCAATTGAACGCTGGAAAACTCTGAACGATTTTGGCCTGCATGCTGAAAACCTGAGTACACTCCCGGCTGTGCGCCTGAAAAATCTCGCACGTTATGCTGGTATGACTTCGGTGTTCAATATTGCCAGGATGTCACCGCAGAAAAGGATGGCGGTTCTGGTTGCCTTTGTCCTTGCATGGGAAACGCTGGCGCTGGATGATGCATTGGACGTTCTGGACGCCATGCTGGCCGTTATCATCCGTGACGCCAGAAAGATTGGGCAGAAAAAACGGCTCCGCTCGCTGAAGGATCTGGATAAATCTGCATTGGCGCTCGCCAGCGCATGTTCGTACCTGCTGAAAGAAGAAACACCGGGCGAATCGATTCGTGCTGAGGTGTTCAGCTACATCCCAAGGCAAAAGCTGGCTGAAATCATCACGCTTGTCCGTGAAATTGCCCGGCCCTCAGACGATAATTTTCATGAAGAAATGGTGGAGCAGTACGGGCGCGTTCGTCGTTTCCTGCCCCATCTGCTGAATACCGTTAAATTTTCATCCGCACCTGCCGGGGTTACCACTCTGAATGCCTGTGACTACCTCAGCCGGGAGTTCAGCTCACGGCGGCAGTTTTTTGACGACGCACCAACGGAAATTATCAGTCGGTCATGGAAACGGCTGGTGATTAACAAGGAAAAACATATCACCCGCAGGGGATACACGCTCTGCTTTCTCAGTAAACTGCAGGATAGTCTGAGGCGGAGGGATGTCTACGTTACCGGCAGTAACCGGTGGGGAGATCCTCGTGCAAGATTACTACAGGGTGCTGACTGGCAGGCAAACCGGATTAAGGTTTATCGTTCTTTGGGGCACCCGACAGACCCGCAGGAAGCAATAAAATCTCTGGGTCATCAGCTTGATAGTCGTTACAGACAGGTTGCTGCACGTCTTTGCGAAAATGAGGCTGTCGAACTCGATGTTTCTGGCCCGAAGCCCCGGTTGACAATTTCTCCCCTCGCCAGTCTTGATGAGCCGGACAGTCTGAAACGACTGAGCAAAATGATCAGTGATCTACTCCCTCCGGTGGATTTAACGGAGTTGCTGCTCGAAATTAACGCCCATACCGGATTTGCTGATGAGTTTTTCCATGCTAGTGAAGCCAGTGCCAGAGTTGATGATCTGCCCGTCAGCATCAGCGCCGTGCTGATGGCTGAAGCCTGCAATATCGGTCTGGAACCACTGATCAGATCAAATGTTCCTGCACTGACCCGACACCGGCTGAACTGGACAAAAGCGAACTATCTGCGGGCTGAAACTATCACCAGCGCTAATGCCAGACTGGTTGATTTTCAGGCAACGCTGCCACTGGCACAGATATGGGGTGGAGGAGAAGTGGCATCTGCAGATGGAATGCGCTTTGTTACGCCAGTCAGAACAATCAATGCCGGACCGAACCGCAAATACTTTGGTAATAACAGAGGGATCACCTGGTACAACTTTGTGTCCGATCAGTATTCCGGCTTTCATGGCATCGTTATACCGGGGACGCTGAGGGACTCTATCTTTGTGCTGGAAGGTCTTCTGGAACAGGAGACCGGGCTGAATCCAACCGAAATTATGACCGATACAGCAGGTGCCAGCGAACTTGTCTTTGGCCTTTTCTGGCTGCTGGGATACCAGTTTTCTCCACGCCTGGCTGATGCCGGTGCTTCGGTTTTCTGGCGAATGGACCATGATGCCGACTATGGCGTGCTGAATGATATTGCCAGAGGGCAATCAGATCCCCGAAAAATAGGGCACTGTTGCAAATAGTC
>NZ_VTZO01000052.1:0-859 GCF_008369545.1 Pseudocitrobacter sp. 73
TTATTGATAGTGTTTTATGTTCAGATAATGCCCGATGACTTTGTCATGCAGCTCCACCGATTTTGTGAGCGACAGCGACTTCCGTCCCAGCCGTGCCAGGTGCTGCCTCAGATTCAGGTTATGCCGCTCAATTCGCTGCGTATATCGCTTGCTGATTACGTGCAGCTTTCCCTTCAGGCGGGATTCATACAGCGGCCAGCCATCCGTCATCCATATCACCACGTCAAAGGGTGACAGCAGGCTCATAAGACGCCCCAGCGTCGCCATAGTGCGTTCACCGAATACGTGCGCAAACCGTCTTCCGGAGCCTGTCATACGCGTAAAACAGCCAGCGCTGGCGCGATTTAGCCCCGACGTATCCCCACTGTTCGTCCATTTCCGCGCAGACGATGACGTCACTGCCCGGCTGTATGCGCGAGGTTACCGACTGCGGCCTGAGTTTTTTAAGTGACGTAAAATCGTGTTGAGGCCAACGCCCATAATGCGGGCGGTTGCCCGGCATCCAACGCCATTCATGGCCATATCAATGATTTTCTGGTGCGTACCGGGTTGAGAAGCGGTGTAAGTGAACTGCAGTTGCCATGTTTTACGGCAGTGAGAGCAGAGATAGCGCTGATGTCCGGCGGTGCTTTTGCCGTTACGCACCACCCCGTCAGTAGCTGAACAGGAGGGACAGCTGATAGAAACAGAAGCCACTGGAGCACCTCAAAAACACCATCATACACTAAATCAGTAAGTTGGCAGCATCACCTTTTGCGTCTATAGTCATGATGTCAAATGAACGCGTGTCGACAGGAAATCATCATGAATAAATATCAGGCAGTTATTAGTGGTTTTGGCAAGGCGGGAAAAACATTAG
>NZ_VTZO01000053.1:0-1222 GCF_008369545.1 Pseudocitrobacter sp. 73
TGACGCCCAAACCTCGCGTTTGTTAGGGAAGGTGCGAATAAGCAGGTCATGTCTTCCCAAGCTGACTCGCTGATTAAAATTTCGCGGATCTGGGCCGATTTTTTTCCCGCAAACACATCGAATCAGCCTATTTAGGCTATTTTTTCCACCATTTCTGGCGTTATTTCCGGTTTTTACTGAGATCTCTCCCACTGACGTATCATTTGGTCCACCCGAAACAGGTTGGCCAGGGTGAATAACATCGCCAGTTGGTTATCGTTTTTCAGCAGCCCCTTGTATCTGGCTTTCACGAAGCCGAACTGCCGCTTGATGATGCGAAACGGGTGCTCCACCCTGGCACGGATGCTGGCTTTCATGTATTCGATGTTGATGGCCGTTTTGTTCTTGCGCGGATGCTGCTTCAAGGTTTTTACCTTGCCGGGACGCTCGGCGATCAGCCAGTCCACATCCACCTCGGCCAGCTCCTCGCGCTGTGGCGCTCCTTGGTAGCCGGCATCGGCTGAGACAAATTGCTCCTCTCCATGCAGCAGATTACCCAGCTGATTGAGGTCATGCTCGTTGGCCGCGGTGGTGACCAGGCTGTGGGTCAGGCCACTCTTGGCATCGACACCAATGTGGGCCTTCATGCCAAAGTGCCACTGATTGCCTTTCTTGGTCTGATGCATCTCCGGATCGCGTTGCTGCTCTTTGTTCTTGGTAGAGCTGGGTGCCTCAATGATGGTGGCATCCACCAAAGTGCCTTGGGTCATCATGACGCCTGCTTCGGCCAGCCAGCGATTGATGGTCTTGAACAATTGACGGGCCAGTTGATGCTGCTCGAGCAGGTGGCGGAAATTCATGATGGTGGTGCGATCCGGCAGGGCGCTATCCAGGGATAATCGGGCAAACAGGCGCATGGAGGCGATTTCGTACAGGGCATCTTCCATGGCACCGTCGCTCAGGTTGTACCAATGCTGCATGCAGTGAATACGCAGCATGGTCTCCAGCGGATAGGGCCGTCGGCCATTGCCCGCCTTGGGATAAAACGGCTCGATGACAGCGGTCATATTCTGCCATGGCAGAATCTGCTCCATGCGGGAGAGGAAAATCTCTTTTCGGGTCTGACGGCGCTTAGTGCTGAATTCACTATCGGCGAAGGTGAGTTGATGGCTCATGATGTCCCTCTGGGATGCGCTCCGGATGAATATGATGATCTCATATCAGGAACTTGTTCGCACCTTCC
>NZ_VTZO01000054.1:0-15240 GCF_008369545.1 Pseudocitrobacter sp. 73
TCGGAATCGGAGTCACTGTCCGAATCGGAATCGCTGTCGGAATCCGAGTCGCTATCCGAATCTGAGTCACTGTCAGAATCCGAGTCACTGTCCGCGTCAGAATCTGCATCCGCGTCGCTGTCCAGCAGCGTCAGTTCTTCTTCGCGAGTATCATCAGGGAAATCGAGCCCGGTCGTTGGATATCCCGCATTCGGATCGAGAATTTCACCAGTGAGATCGAGAATAACGTGGGTGTGTGAGCCGCCTCCGCTGGCACCGGGTTGCCCTGTGGCGGGTTGTGGGCCAGCGGCGGTAGCCTCAAGAATTTGGGTCGGGTCCTGTCCGTCAGCGATGGCCTGCTGGATGGCGGCAATATCGGTTGGGTCAACTTCGGATGTCGAGATAGAGGCAATACCGTTACTGTCCCAGTGGGTGTCGCGGCCCAGATCGAGGGTTTTGCCGTCCGCGAGGGAGAGGGTCACCGCGCCAGCGGGGCCGGTATCAATTTGTTCTCCGCTCAGGATGTGATCACCTTCAGTCAGCAGACGCCGGCTTCCATCAGGGGCGATAGCGAAAACTTGTCCTATTATCGCTTTAATTGTTCCGACTATAGCGCTCATGATGTTTCTCCTGACTCTTTACGTGACCCGTACACCTGTGTTTTCGTCCCTGTCATTCGATGATATCAATGAAACCTGTTGACATATAGACGGCCAGAAGGCCAGCTTGCTGGGTTTTATAAGAAAATATTGGAATGTTAAATAATCATCTGAAAAATCAATACAAATTTACTTATAACATAATCGAATGCTTAGGAATTTTCTTTGATTTAAATAAGGGATTGGTAGGAATCTGAAGTAAAATTCGTGGAAGAGATATTTAAGTCAAATCATTAGCAAGCTATCTAACTGTTTTAATATTAAATACGTACGTATTGTAAGGTATATTCGAATATTGAAATTGTGTCGCATTCAGGCGTTATACCTGAATGCGTTTAAACTACTATTAACCCGCTTTAAATCAGCCGGTCTTCCTCTTCGCCAATTAAATCTTCCAGCCCGCCCAGCGTTTGTCGGGCTTTCGCGCGGCTGAGTAATTTGTTTTGTGCCGCAGGCGGGAGATCGGTAATGCTGATCACCCCTTTGCTCATCAGCACCTCAATAAGGTCCTCAAGGACACGGACCATTTCGAGATCGCTCTGCTGCAACTGCTGTAGCGTGGCGGCACGCAGCGTATTGACCTTTAACCACTCGTCAATTTCAGCGGTGGTTTCATGGCTTTGTTCAGTCGATTCGGGGAATGGAGCAGGCTCCACCCGGACGATCCGACCCTCACTGTCACGTTCGATAAAATGCATGATTATGCTCCTGAGAATTATTTAGTGAGAGTGCTGGCATCGCTAAAATATCGTCCCATTGCACCATACAAACCTATTTTTTCCAACACGGCCAGTTCACCTTCCGTTTCCACTCGCTCAGCGATTAACGGTAAATTGATCTGACGCGTCGCCCAGTAAATGGCTTCGATAAAGAGTTTTTTATCCTCTTCCTGATCGATATGACGAATATAGCCGCCGTCCACTTTAATCCATGCCAGCCCCCACTGTGGCAGGTTGCCAATCAAATGGAAACGCCCACCGAAGTGTTGAATGCCCAAACGGCAACCCAGCGCATTGAGTTTTTGCACCAGCAGGCTGACCTGTTCCGGATTTGGCAGCTCATTTTCATCGAGCTCCAGCGTGAGTCGGCCCGCCAGATGGCGTGCGCCTTTTAGCGGTTGCAGCAGTGCGTTCATGCTTTCCTCATCGGCAACACTCTCGCCACTGATGCTCAGCGCCAGCGGCTGGGTGCTTTTTTCCATCGCTTTCAGCGTCTGTTTAAGCATGACGATGTCCATCCGGCGGCTCAGCGCCAGGCGGTGTATCCACGGCATAAAGCGCCCGGCGGGGATGATTTCGCCTTCTGGCGTCTTGATGCGGGCGAGAATTTTTTGATGCAGGATGATGTTTTTATTGTTGCACTCATATACGGGCTGGGAAAAAAGCTCGAAGTTCTCTTTCGCCAGCACGGTTTCCAGACGTGTGTGCCAGTGATGGTGATCGTCTTCGTTTTCCACTTCCTGCGGTGCCTGCGTGTCGGCAAAGAAACGCATCTCCGTTTCCGCCATCGCCAGCGCCTGGTCAGCCTGACGCAGCAGCGCCTGCGGCGTATCGCCCATATTGAAACTGACCTGTGAGAAGTGGGCGACGGGGGTGACATCGCTCATGCCAGTTTCATGCAACGCTTTTAAGTGTGTGCTGAGAGTGGCAATGAGATTTTCCATCTCCTGCGGCAAAATCGGGGGCGCGATAATCGCGAACTCACCGCCGCGAATACGCGCCAGGAAACCTTCGTTATGGAAAAATCGCTGCTGTAGCTCGTTCAGAATATCGGCTACGGCAACCAGCAACTGATCGGTTTTAGCCCCGCCGAGACGTTGGTTCAGGCCGATGAGGTCTTGCACGCGCAGTAAAATCAGATGGCCCGCGGCGTGTTCTTCATCGCTCAGACGCGACTGGAGTTTAATATCAAATGAGCGACGATTGTTCAGCCCCGTCAGACTGTCATTATAGGCCTCCTGACGCAGCGTTTCGGTACGCGTGGCCTGTTCGCTGAACAGCGCTTTAAGCTGGGTGACCATCATGTTAGTGGCTTCTACCACCCGGCGAAGCTCCGGCGTTTTGGGGCGTTCCGGCAGATTGAGAAACTCGCGGCGGCTGATCGCCAGCGCCTGATCAACAATGTGATTCAGCGGGCGCAGGCTGCGGCGAAGCATAAACATCGCGCCCAGTACGCAAAGAATGCTACATACGCTTAACAGCAGGAAACTGGCAACCAGACTATCCCACAGGCGCGTCAATGCGAACATCGGATGGCTGATCACTTCCACCTTCGCCACCTGGTTCCAGCCGCGCATCACTACCGCTTCACCCTGGCCGGGGTTCAGACGTACCATGCGCACAAACCAGTTAGGGACACTGGCGCTTTGCGGCGTGTTCTGGCGTTCAATCAGCGGCTTGCCGGTTTTGATATCGACAACCCGAATCCGGTAAAAGTAGCCGCTGTCGAAGATGGAGTTCACCATCAGTTCCGTCATCACCGGATCGTCAATATTGGCCGTGAGCGAAAGGCCCAGTGCGGTGGCGCTATCCTGTGCGTGCGCACTCAGTTGGTTGTGGTACTGTTCGCGCGAACTCTCCAGCGTCACATAAAAGCTGCCGCAGAAGATGATGACCGTGAACAGACAAATACCAATGAGTAGCTGTTTATAGAGAGACATGGCTACTTCCTATTCATTAATTACAAATCCTTCTGCACGCATCTTGGTGAGAAGATCCTGCCAGCGAGAAATCTTTTTACTGTCGCCCACGCGTTTGTTTTTGCCTGCCTGCGGGATCCATAACCCTTCACCGTTGAAGGAGTAAACCGGCAGCAGGTCATTACGCTGTGTCGCGGGTAAGATAGTCGTTTTTAAGTTATCCAGAATTAACGGTACCGCGTCGGGCGTAGCGTACCAGGCGACAACCATATGCGCCTGATTTAACTGCAATGCTTTTACATAGGTGATTCGAAGCTGGCTGGCTGGCACACCCAGTTCACGCAGGGTGAAATATTTCGCCAGCGCGTAATCTTCACAGTCGCCCGCCCCTTTGCGTAAGAATTCAATCGGCGTTGCCCAATAATCCTGCTGTCCCCATACGGCGATATCATCACGAAAACGCATGCGGGAATTAAAAAACTGATTAACGCGGTTTAATTTATCCTGAATAGTGCCCTGCGGCGGATTTTTAAGCAATGCCGCCCACTCATCGATATTGCGCTGCGCCATTGGCGTGGCGGGGCCGTAAAGCTGCTGGCTGCGCGAGTTGATGGTGTTGAAATCCCAACTGGCGCCGAGGCCAGGTGAGAGCACGAGCAGCAGCGCCAGCCAGAATGCCAGCCAGCGTTGCCAGAGTGTGCGATGGCTCAGTCGAACGTTCACGCGCGGTTCTCGGCCCCTTTATTATCGTGGGTGGCCAGTGCCTGCATCTCCTGCCACCAGTCCTGCCAGAGTGCGGCGACCTGTTGTTCAGAATAGCGTGTGGCGTGGCGCAGGGCGTTTTCCTGCATTTGCGCACGTTGCCGGGGGTTGTGTAAAACCGCAATCAGCGCCTCTGCCAGCGCGGTTTCATCATTCGGCTTCACCAGAATTCCGGCACCGGAATTTTCCAGCAAATCGCGCGGGCCATACTGGATGTCAAAACTGACCAGCGGCGTGCCGTGGGCGAGTGACTCCAGGCCAAACAGTGAAAAGCCTTCATGACTGGAACACAGAACAGCGCAACTGGACTGACGATGCAGCGATTCCAGTTCGTCGATTCTGTCGTGCAGATAAATATGTTTATCCAGATGGTTAGCGATAACCCATTGTTCAAGTTCTTTTTTTATTGCGCCGGAACCATATGTGTGTAGCTCTGCATCCGGCATTTTTTCAACAACCTGAGCAAAGACTCTGAAAAGAAGCTGATGCTGTTTTTCCGGGGCATAGCGCGCCATATAGAGCACTCGCTTTCCGGCGGTTTTCTGCAGATTGACAACCGGCAGAGAAGGCGTGAGATGATGGGGTATAACGCGCAAGCGTTTTGCGTCGGGGATAACCTTCGCCAAATCATTCTTTTGCGCGTCAGTCAGCACAATAATACGATCGAGCAGCGTTTCGTCACGCAACACATGTCGGTATGCCTGTTTAAATTCACCGTCTTCCCGTTGATGCGTAGAGTGGAGAACCGACGTCAGGGTCGCATTCAGCCAGTTTTTGGGTTTTGAAGAGACAAACTCCCGCCACGGCAGATTTTTATCAACCAGAAAATGCCACGTGGTTTGCCTGTCCAGATTATGTGCCAGCATGGCGGCGGCGAACTCCTCTTCACTGGCATAGCGGCGTTCATGGTCGGTGAAGCGCAGCTCAATGCCGGAAAGATACGCCGTACCTTTCAGAGAGCGATAGTGCCGACGCAGCACGATTTTCTGCGTGGACAGATGGACAAAATCTTCGTGACTGAGATTGCCCTCCGCGCCGACATACCGACGCGCCGCGAGAATGTTGCGGCTGTCTATACGCGTTTGCGCACGCGTGCCGGGGCGCAGTTCCTGCATCGGGAGAATATCACCGCGCTCCAGCATGGCTGGCAGCCAGTCATAAACGGTCAGCGCGTTAACCGGCGCGGGCAGTTTTCCGCTTTCATAAAGCGCCTCCACCGTGCGCGCCAGCTGCGGGTTCCAGCTGGAAGTGATCACCCACGGCGAAACGCCGAGCTGGCGAATAAACAGTGCGCAGCGGCGGATGGAGGCGATTTCAATTCCGTTGCCTTCATGGCGGAAATTACCACACAAGAAAACCAGCTGCTGCGGATGCCTGGTCTGCTGGAGGCGATATTTACGATAGGCCACATAGCCGGAAAGATAGTGTTCTACGTCATCAATGCGCACGCGATAGCTGTGATGGCGAATGAAAAAGCTGCCGACAATTTTTTGCGGATTTTTGAAAAACATCGCCAGTTCCGGCCAGAAAAAACCGTTAGCCAGATAACGGGCGCGGTACTCCAGCGCGCGGTAAAATTTATCGATGTCAAAATCGGCCAGCAGATGCCGGTGGGTTTCATCGGCCTGAAGACGCTCAATCATGCGCTGCGCCGCCATCATCAGTTCCAGCAGCGTCGGGTAGGTGGTCACTCTTTTCAGCACGAAATCGAGATGATCGCGCACGTTGTCCAGCCCGAACTGATAGTAACGGGCCTGCGGGCGATAGCGCGTCAGCTCGTTCACGCAGTAGCTTAACCAGTGATCGTGCGCCTGCCAGTGTTTCCGGGCGATAAAATTGTCCATCGCCCGTTCAACAATTGACAGCCAGCGCGGGTTTTTGGTCAGCCCGTACAGACGCATCAGTGCGAATGCCGCTTCTCCGTCGTAGTAAATAATGCGCTGTTCTTCTTTTAGCGAAAGATCGGCGGCATGCAGCACGTGAACAAATGCGCCGCTTTCCGCATTTTGCATAAAGGCAATACCGTTCGCCAGACGTTCCATTTGCGCCAGATAGTGCTCATTTCCCGTCAGTTCGCTGTATTTTGCCATCGCCAGAATGCACACGGCGTTACCGCCGAGTTTTATCTCATCGCCGGTGTCCACCAGAAAATCGGCGTCGCTGCCGTCGGGCAACGTACAGGTGCGGATAAGCTCGCTGGCGAGATCGTGTAGCGCGCGTTCGATGGCGGCAAACTGCGTGTCGTTCTGCGTGACTTCCCAGCCTTCTAACAGCGCGTAGGTCGAGCTGGCGTGGCGTAGGGCGTTATAGGTGGGGATCGCGCGATCGAAGCAGGGGAACCAGCCGTAATGAAAGCGGCCCGATTTTTTAACCTGCCGCGCCAGATAATCACTGGCCGAGTGGATCATCGGCTCCAGTTCATCCTGCCAGTGCGGGAGCTGGCGATAGCCCGAATGCGGCCCGCCAGATTCAAGAGGATATGCCCGATTACCGTCGCTGAACGCGCCGAGGGTAGTAAAACGCCAGAGGATTTGATCCGGCGCGTCCGGCCAGTGCAGTTCACTGCCGAAACGCTGGCGCGCGTAGCTGGCCAGGTTTTTATCATTAGGGGTGGCGACGCCTTCGGTGCCCACGTAGAGCAGCGCGTTGGCGGCAATTTCTTGCTCAAGCAGGGCGTGCTCAAAGGTCTCAGTGAAGCTTAAGCCAAAGCGGAAATAGTTACGCTTGGTTTTGCGCAGTTTAGCTTGCAGCGCATCCCAGCGTAGCGATTCAACGTGGTTGACCACCTCCACGCGCAGCCAGCAAGGTTGCGTGGTTTGCTTCTGCGTCCAGCGCTGCAACGCTTTTGCGCCCGCAATCCAGGCGTTGTCCAGCGTTTCACCACGGGCTTGTTCGATGTGAGCACGTTCCTGACCATTACTCACGCTAAAAAAGAGCACATAACCCGGAAGGTGAGAAGCATCGGTGGCAATATTAAATTGCTCAACCAGAGGCCGGGTTTGCGCGAGCAAATGGCTCAATGACATATCGGTATCCTGCTGCGCGAAGAAAATCCCTGTGTTTTATAAGATAACATTATAGCGTTCGGCCTGGATATTCCGCATTCGCATGGATTAGTGCGGGACTTCCTTTTTCAGAAAACCGATCGAGTTATACGCCAGGACGCTGAAGGCGCCCTGGCGTGATATTACCTTTCGCGCAGGGCTTCGGCTTTGGCGCGTAAAATCGGTTTCAGCAGGTAGCTGAGCACGGTTTTCCTGCCGGTCATGATATCGACCGAAACCACCATGCCTGGAATGATCAACAGCGGTTTCTCTTCATTACCGAGATGGTTATTCTCCGTGCGCAGGCGGATCTGGTAGAAGCTGCGACCCTCTTTGTCGGTGATGGTGTCAGCGCTGATGTGCTCCAGTGAGCCCTTCAGCCCGCCATAGATGGTGTAATCATAGGCGGTAAACTTGATCATCGCTTGCTGGCCCGGGTGTAAAAAAGCGATATCCTGCGGGCGTACTTTTGCTTCAACCAGCAGCGTATCGTCCAGTGGAACAATCTCCACCAGTTCGCTACCCGGCTGGATAACGCCGCCGATGGTTGTCACCAGCAACTGCTGCACCACGCCGCGTACCGGTGAGGTGACCAGCGTACGGTTGACCCGATCCTCAATCGCTTTACCGGAAGCTTCCGTTTTGCTCAGGTTGGTGCGAGCCTCGTTGAGCTCCGCCAGCGCATCGCTGCGATAGCGACCTTTGGCTTCGGCGATCTTGCTTTCAATCTCTTTGATCGCCGATTGCGCGCGCGGGATCGACAAGATCACCGAATCGAGCTGGCCGCGCGTTTCTACTTCCGAACGGCGCAAACGCAGGACTTCGACTTTCGAGATAGCGCCCGCGGCAACCAACGGCTCCGACATCCGCACCTCCTGCTGAAGCAGGCCAAGACTGTTACGGAACTGCACCTTTTTGGCTTCGAAATCCAGCAGCTCCTGACGTTTTTGCGACAGTTGTTCTTCGAGGCCGGAAATCTCACTACGGAAGCGTTCGCGCTGGGTGTTGAACAACTCGCGCTCGCCGCTGGCGATGCCTGGGGCATCGCGCTCAATTTCCGGGCTGATTTCCAGAGGTGTGTCGTCAATTTGCGCCTGCAGGCGCGAGATGCGCGCAATCAGTGCATTGCGATCGGCCTCGCTTTCGCCCACATTAGAGCGAAAACGCGTGTCATCCAGGCGCAGTAACGGCTGCCCGGCCTCCACAATTTGCCCTTCATGAACAAACACTTCCGAGACAATCCCACCTTCCAGGTTCTGGATCTTTTGCAGGCGCGACGAGGGAATCGCTTTTCCTTCGCCGCGCGTCACTTCATCGACCTGAGCGAACGAAGCCCAGACAACAAAGGCGATAAAAAACGCAAAGCAGGCCCAGAGGGTGATGCGTGTTGAACGCGGCGCGCCTTCGGTGATCACGCCGTTGATGTCATTGACCGTGAAGGGTTTCTCCGTGGAGAGGAGACCCATACGGCGCAGGAGTGCTTTGATAGCCTTAGTGACTCGCATGGATTTGCCCCTTCTTCAGCGCCGCCAGGACGTTATCGCGAGGCCCATCGGCAATAATGCGTCCACGATCGAGAATAATCAGTCGGTCAACCAGCGCCAGCATCGACGCGCGGTGCGTCACCAGCAGCATCGTTTTGCCGCGCGTGTTTTCCATCAATGCGCGGCGCACTGCGTCCTCGGTGGTGTTATCCATCGAGCTGGTGGGTTCATCGAGCAACAAAATGGGTGGGTCGAGCAGCAGCGCGCGCGCCAGTACCACCGCCTGGCGTTGCCCGCCAGAGAGATTCAGCCCACGCTCGCCAACCTGCATGTTGTAGCCATCCGGGTGTTTACGGGCAAACTCATGTACACCTGCCAGACGCGAGGCGCGGAGCATGACATCATCATCGACATAGCTTGCGCCGTAGATCAGATTTTCACGCAGCGTGCCGCTGAACAAGTGGATATCCTGCGGGCCATAACCGATATTGTGGCGCAGGTCGTTCACGTCGATTTGATTCGCATCCATGCCGTCTATCAGTATTTCGCCCGCATCGGGCGGGTAGAAACCAATAATCAGCTTCGCCAGTGAGCTTTTTCCCGACCCGCTTCGACCAATAATGCCCACTCTTTCGCCCGGTGTGATGGTGAAGGAGAGGGCGCGGAGCGAAGCGTATTTCTGGTCCGGATAAGTGAAGGTGACATTCTGGAACGCAATCGCGCCCTGTAATTTTTCGCGCGCGACCGAAGGCGCATCTTCCTGACGCTCCTGCGGTAAATCCATCATGCTTTCGGTGGTTTCCATCGTCATGCGCGCCTGCTGATAACGCGTGACGAGGCCGCTGAGTTGCCCCATTGGCACCAGCGCGCGTCCGTTCAGCATGTAGCAGGCAATCAGGCCCCCCATACTGAGGTTGCCATCAATAATGAGATAGACCCCGGCGACAATCATTGCGACACCAGAGAACTGCTGTAGCCAGGCGGTAAAGTTGACCGCCAGCGTCGAGAGTGTTTTTACCCGCAGCTCTTTTTTGCTCAGCGTGCCCAGCGTGTTTTCCCACAGATACTGACGCTCGCTTTGTGCATTGTTCACTTTGATGGCATCGAGGCCGCTCAGGGTTTCAATCAACACCGCCTGGCGCTCTGAGGAGAGTTTCATGGTGTCGTCGATGGTTTCATTGAGCGGTCGCTGAATCAGCCAACTGACAACCAGCGCCAGTGGAAATGCAACCAGCGGGATAAACACCAGCGGGCCGCCGATGATACCAATCACCAGTAGCATCAGCAGGGTGAAGGGCATATCGATAAGCGTAGCGAGCGTAAGTGAAGAGAGGAAATCTCGCAGCGACTGAATTTCGTGGATGTTTTGCGCGAAGCTGCCCAGACGCGCAGGGCGCGCTTTCATTGCCATCCCGGTGATTCGGCTGAACAGCGACGCCGAGACGATCATGTCGGTTTTCTTTCCGGCCAGATCAAGACAGCGGCTGCGTAAGGTTTTCAGCAGTAAATCAAACAGGAAGGCGACAGTGATACCAATCGCCAGCACCCACAACGTGGACGTCGCTTGATTGGGTACCACGCGATCGTAGACGTTCATTACAAACAGCGGCGTACACAGGGCGATGACGTTAATCAGGAAGCTGGCAACGATGGAGTCGGTGTACAGCGTCCGCGAGAGCTTTAGCGTATCGCGAAACCAGGTGCGGGTTCGGGGAATGAGCGCCGTTTCGCTACGTTCGCGCTGGTGCATTGGCTGAATAAACAGCGCCACGCCGGTGTATTCATTCGCCAGCGTTTGTGCATCAATCGACAGCTCGCCGCCGAGCGTTTCACTTGGCAGAATGCGCGCCTCGCCCTGTTCGCTCCAGCCAAGCAGTACGGCGGTGTGGTTGCCTTTGAGCAGCAAAATGGCGGGGAGGGAGACGGCGGTGATTTTTTTTAGCTCGCGCTTGAGCATGCGTACCCGCAGATTAGCGCGGGCGGCGGCGCGTGAGAAAATTGCCAGCGTGAGTCGGTTATTTACCAGTGGCAATCCGGCGGTCAACGAGACGCGACTGGCTGGCCGACCATGCAACATACAGATAGCCATCAGGCTATCCAGCAACGGATCGTCGTGAAGTGTTCGTGGGTCGATGCCGATATCTTCCTGATTATCAACAGTATCGCCGCTGGAGGAGGGGATTGAATGTAATGCCATATTTAATGTCCTTATAACAATACCGGCTGTTAATACAGAGGGAGTCGGGCTCCCTCTGCATTAACCATTTATTTCAGGTCCGGTAATGACTGCTGATCCTCAACCCAGGTCGCCTCACTGGCTGATGGCGGTTGTATGGACATTGACTTCAGTAATTCACCCGTGCGCGCTTTAATTCTATAGCCGGAAAATAATTCAACGTATTGCATTTCAATATTACGGCGCTGCGCAGTGAATACTTCATTTTCACTGTCGAGCAAGTCTAATAACGTACGCTCGCCAATACTGAACTGCTGGCGATAGGCGTCACGCACTTTATAACTCTGGTCAGCATATTGTTGTGCAATCGGAACTTGTTGCTGCGCGTTTTTTAATGCGTTCCACGATAGACGTAATTCTTCCGTTAATTGACGCTGCGCATTATTTCGTACATCTTGTGCTTCACGTAATTTATAAGCATTTGATGTAAGATTTGCTTTATCCGTCCCGCCATTAAACAGGTTGTAGCGCATACGCAACATTGCCTGCCATTCCTGGCTGTGGCCGCGGGTGCCATCGATATTATTATCCATGGTTCGGCCTGCCTCGATATTCACGTTCGGGTAAAAGGTGGATTTCGACGCTTCATACTGCTGTCGGGTCGCCTCAACATCTGACTCAGCCAGTTTCAGCAGCGGGCTGTTGTTCAGCATCACTTTACGCGCATCTTCGAGGGTGCCCGGTGTGGCGACCGATGCAGGCTGGTTCAGCGCATCAGCTTCGCTTCCCGTGATACTAAAGAAGTTGGTGCGTGCATCTTCCAGATTGGTTTGCTCGGTCAGCAGGTTATTTCGCGCCTGGGCCAGACGGGCTTCGGCCTGCTCGTAATCAGCCTGACGGCCTACGCCTTGTTGGGTTCGCAGGTTAATCTGATCAAAGATACGTTCATGGCTGGCGAGGTTTTCTTCCGCCAGTTTGACGAACTGCTGACGCATCAGAACATCCATATAGACCTGAATCGCACTCAGCGCGGTGGTTTCGCTACTATTGCTTACCCCGTAGGCGCGGGAGTTAACGGTGGCTTTCTGGCGGGCCACTTCGCTGGTGGTGGCAAAACCGTTGAAGACATTTTGCGTCAGCATCAGCGACGATTCGCTACGGTGCAGGTTACGGCGGTGATCGTTCGCCGCGCGGGTGGTGGCGTTATCGGTTTGCTCCCAACCGGTTCCAGCATTTAAATTTAATGACGGTAGATATCCGCCTCTTGCCGCTTTCAAATCATAGTCAGCTGAATATCGGCTATTGATTGAGGCGCTAACTTCTGGATGTGTGTTGAGAGTGTTCTTAATGGCTTGTTCGAGTGTTAATGCGTGCGCGTAGCCAGTTAAAAATAATGGCAACGACAACGCAAGCATAACCGTATCGCGCTTTTTCATGATGTTATCCCTTCGCATTGAATATCCCAGTCGAGTGCTAAGATAAACCAAACACGAAAGACTTCGAGTGTTTAAATACGCTGTTTTACAAAAATAATAAAAAGATATTATTACTCATGCAGGCATGAATATATATATTTGAATTACTGGTCTGAATATAGTCTGTTAATGAATAAGACGAACTATAAAGATAACCTTATCATTTATTTCCTGAATATATAAGTGGATATAAATAAATTTCCAAAATGATACGGAATTAACACCCCAAGGAGAGATGCCATGTCAACGGTTATTGGAACAATCAAAGCAATTATAGGGCAAGCCTGGATTGTTGCCTCAGATGGTACCCGCCGTCAGGCGACAGAAGGTGAGCAGGTGATGCGCGGCGAACAGATTGTGACCGAGCAGGGCGCGGTCACCGTGACCTTGCCGAATGGTAAAAATCTGGATCTTGGCAGGGCAAGCCATTGGGGTGATGACACCATAGTAACCACATCGACAGAGAGCTCTCCTCCGCAGGATTTAGCTGCTGCCCAGCAGGCAATTGCGGAAGGTGCTGACCCCTCGCAGGTGCTTGAAGCTACCGCTGCGGGTAACCCGGTCACCTCCTCAGCGACGGGTGAGGCGGGAGACGGTGGTGAGGGGCATACGCACGTTGTGCTGGACCTGACCGGGCAAATCCTCGACCCCACAGCGGGATACCCCACGGACGGCATTGACGTCATGTTCCCGGGGCCGCTGGAAGAAGAGACGTTGCTGGAGACAGACCAGGACGTCAACGATACCGATGATGACCCCATTATCACGCCAGAGCCCCCCGTTCCCCCAGTCCTTCCTGAAGCCAGCATTACCATTGATGCCATCGCCGGCGACAATATCATTAATATGCGTGAAGCAATGGAGGAGACCACTGTCGTTAGCGGGAAGACGGGGCATGACGTTCGTCCTGGCGATGTGGTCACTGTGACGGTCAACGGCAATCATTATCAGACCAACGTACAGGCAGATGGCAGTTGGTCAGTGAATGTGAATACCAGCGACCTGCTTGCCTCTGGCGATGTACAGGCCAGCGTCATCACGCGCGATGACAACGGTAATGAAGCCACGGCTAGTGCGCAGAGCAGCGTTGGGCAGGCGGCGCTGAGTGTTGAAGTGGAGATTGATCCGATTGGTGGGGATGGCTGGATTAACGCCGAAGAGGCGAAGGAAGAGAACACGGTAGTTTCCGGCACCGTGGGCGGCGACGCGAAAGCGGGCGACGTGGTGGTACTGGAAGTGAACGGCAAGCCTTATGAGGCTGTGGTTAGTGAGGACCTGACGTGGCGCGCGGAGGTGAAAACCAGCGATCTGCTGGCCGACCCGGAAGTGAACGGCACCATTACCATAAAAGATGAGGCCGGAAACGAGGCCACAGCCAACGCGGTTGAGCCAGTGAAAGTGGACACGGATATCAGCGTGACGCTGGATATTGATGTCATTGCAGGGGATGGCTGGATAAACGCTGAAGAAGCGAAGGCCGAGTACACCACCATCAGCGGTACCGTGGGCGGCGACGCGAAGGCGGGCGACGTGGTGCATCTTGAGATTAACGGCAAGCCTTATGAAGCCACAGTGCAGGACGATCTGACCTGGAGCACGGAGGTGAAAACCAGCGATCTGCTGGCCGATCCGGAAGTGAACGGCACCATTACCATCAGGGATGAAGCCGGGAACGAGGCCACCGCCAACGCGGTTGAGCCAGTGAAAGTGGACACGGATATCAGCGTGACGCTGGATATTGATGTCATTGCAGGGGATGGCTGGATCAACGCCGAAGAGGCGAAAGCTGAGAACACCACTATCTCCGGTACCGTGGGCGGGGATGCCAAAGCGGGTGACGTGGTGCATCTGGAAGTAAACGGTAATCCGTATGAGGCTGTGGTTCAGGACGATCTGACCTGGAGTACCGAAGTGAAAACCAGCGATCTGCTGGCCGATCCGGAAGTGAACGGCACCATTACCATAAAAGATGAGGCCGGAAACGAGGCCACAGCCAACGCGGTTGAGCCAGTGAAAGTGGACACGGATATCAGCGTGACGCTGGATATCGATGTGATTGCGGGTGATGGCTGGATCAACGCCGAAGAGGCGAAAGCCGAGAACACCACCATCAGCGGCACTGTGGGCGGCGATGCTAAAGCGGGCGACGTGGTGCATCTGGAGATTAACGGCAAGCCATATGAAGCCATAGTTCAGGATGACCTGACCTGGAGTACCGGGGTGAAGACCAGCGATCTGCTGGCTGACCCGGAAGTGAACGGGAGCATCACTATAAAAGATGACGCCGGAAACGAAGCCACCGCTACGGCGATGGAGCCGGTGAAAGTGGACACGGATATCAGCGTGACGCTGGATATCGATGTGATTGCGGGTGATGGCTGGATCAACGCCGAAGAGGCGAAAGCCGAGAACACCACTATCTCCGGTACCGTGGGCGGCGACGCGAAGGCGGGCGACACGGTGGTGCTGGAAGTGAACGGCAACCGGTATGAAGCGGAGGTGCAGGCTGACCTCACCTGGAGCACGGAGGTGAAAACCAGCGATCTGCTGGCCGACCCGGAAGTGAACGGCACCATTACCATCAGGGATGAAGCCGGGAACGAGGCCACCGCCAACGCGGTTGAACCGGTAAAAGTGGACACGGATATCAGCGTGACGCTGGAGATTGATGTGATTGCAGGGGATGGCTGGATCAACGCCGAGGAAGCGAAGGCCGAGTACACCACCGTCAGCGGTACCGTGGGCGGCGATGCTAAAGCGGGCGACGTGGTATATCTGGAGATTAACGGTACGCCATATGAAGCCACAGTGCAGGACGATCTGACCTGGAGCACGGAGGTGAAAACCAGCGATCTGCTGGCCGACCCTGAAGTGAACGGCACCATTACCATCAGGGATGAAGCCGGGAACGAGGCCACCGCCAACGCGGTTGAACCGGTGAAAGTGGACACGGATATCAGCGTGACGCTGGATATTGATGTCATTGCAGGGGACGGCTGGATCAACGCTGAAGAAGCGAAGGC
>NZ_VTZO01000055.1:0-470 GCF_008369545.1 Pseudocitrobacter sp. 73
GGCGGTTGAGCCGGTGAAAGTGGACACGGATATCAGCGTGACGCTGGATATTGATGTCATTGCAGGGGACGGCTGGATCAACGCTGAAGAAGCGAAGGCCGAGTACACCACCATCAGCGGCACCGTGGGCGGCGATGCGAAAGCGGGCGACGTGGTGCATCTGGAAGTAAACGGTAATCCGTATGAGGCTGTGGTTCAGGACGATCTGACCTGGAGCACCGAAGTGAAAACCAGCGATCTGCTGGCCGATCCGGAAGTGAACGGCACCATCACGATCACCGATGAAGCCGGAAACGAGGCGACCGCCACGGCGGTTGAGCCGGTGAAAGTGGACACGGATATCAGCGTGACGCTGGATATCGATGTGATTGCGGGTGATGGCTGGATCAATGCCGAGGAGGCGAAGGCCGAGTACACCACCATCAGCGGCACCGTGGGCGGCGACGCGAAGGCGGGCGATGTGGTGCATC
>NZ_VTZO01000056.1:0-368 GCF_008369545.1 Pseudocitrobacter sp. 73
GATGAAGCCGGAAACGAGGCGACCGCCACGGCGGTTGAGCCGGTGAAAGTGGACACGGATATCAGCGTGACGCTGGATATCGATGTGATTGCGGGTGATGGCTGGATCAACGCCGAAGAGGCGAAGGCCGAGTACACCACCGTCAGCGGTACCGTGGGCGGGGATGCCAAAGCGGGTGACGTGGTGCATCTGGAAGTGAATGGCACGCCGTACGAAGCCATCGTTCAGGACGATCTGACCTGGAGCACGGAGGTGAAAACCAGCGACCTGCTGGCTGACCCGGAAGTGAACGGCACCATCACGATCACCGATGACGCCGGTAACGAGGCGACCGCCACGGCGGTTGAGCCGGTAAAAGTGGACACGGA
>NZ_VTZO01000057.1:0-4527 GCF_008369545.1 Pseudocitrobacter sp. 73
TCCATCTGCGCAGCACCGGTAATCATGTTTTTAACATAGTCGGCGTGGCCCGGGCAGTCTACGTGCGCGTAGTGGCGAGTCGGGGTGTCATATTCAACGTGGGAAGTGTTGATGGTGATACCACGAGCTTTTTCTTCCGGCGCGTTATCGATCTGATCGAATGCGCGAGCAGCACCGCCGTAGGTTTTAGCCAGTACGGTAGTGATGGCAGCGGTCAGCGTTGTTTTACCATGGTCAACGTGGCCGATAGTACCGACGTTAACGTGCGGTTTTGTACGTTCAAACTTTTCTTTAGACATCGATTGTCCCTCTAAGACACGGATAAATCGGTGATATCACCACATCAACCAGGCAACACGCCCGACTTGTTGAATGCATTTAAAAGTAAACAGAGAGAAACGGGAAGGAGAAGTGAAGTGGTGCTGATACCCAGAGTCGAACTGGGGACCTCACCCTTACCAAGGGTGCGCTCTACCAACTGAGCCATATCAGCACGTCTGGAGCGGGCAGCGGGAATCGAACCCGCATCATCAGCTTGGAAGGCTGAGGTAATAGCCATTATACGATGCCCGCATCCTGAAACTCGGCTACCCAGTTCTTTCTGTTTAAGGAGAAGAACACTCTCCTGTTTGAGCCGGTGGATACAGCTTCCGACTCTGGCTGCGCTTTCGCGTAACCGAAGATGGTGGTGGGGGAAGGATTCGAACCTTCGAAGTCGATGACGGCAGATTTACAGTCTGCTCCCTTTGGCCGCTCGGGAACCCCACCAGGCACTTGATGGTGCCGACTACCGGAATCGAACTGGTGACCTACTGATTACAAGTCAGTTGCTCTACCTACTGAGCTAAGTCGGCATCAAGTAGCGCGCATTCTAGGGAGACCTGCGCCAGCATGCAACTAAAAATTTGCATAAAATGTTCTCTTGCTCATATTTTGTGCGCAACTGCGTAAAAACACGGCAGAGTGGTGAATATGAGAGCAAAAAGTGAGTATTTTTAATGCAACGCTTCATGGCCGAATTACGGCGCTATCGGCCTTAACGGTTTTTGCCGCTCAAAGTGAGGGTTAATAACGCTTCGGAAGAGAGTCGTAATGTGTTGCGTTTGTGCACGAAAGCGCCACGTATTTAGATTTTTTCTTCTTATTCTCTTCCATCTGGTGTTAACCTCCTGCCCATTGTCCTGATTAACTGAATGTTGATGCGTCGTGTGTTCGCTAAGGCGGCGGTCAGAACATGCTTATGAGAAAAAAAGAGCAAACGTTAATGACACCTTACCTACAGTTTAATCGTAGCCAGTGGGCTGCACTTCGTGATTCCGTGCCGATGACCCTGACTGAAGGGGAAATCAAACGGTTGAAAGGTATCAACGAAGATCTGTCGCTGGAAGAGGTCGCCGAGATCTATTTGCCTTTATCGCGTTTGCTCAACTTCTATATCAGCTCGAACCTGCGTCGCCAGGCTGTGCTGGAACAGTTCCTGGGCACCAATGGGCAACGTATTCCTTATATCATTAGTATTGCCGGCAGCGTCGCCGTGGGGAAAAGCACCACCGCACGCGTGTTGCAGGCGTTACTGAGCCGCTGGCCTGAGCATCGCCGTGTAGAGCTGATTACCACCGATGGCTTCCTGCACCCTAATGAGGTGCTGAAAGAACGTGGGCTGATGAAGAAGAAAGGCTTCCCGCAATCTTATGATATGCATCGCCTGGTGAAATTCGTTTCAGACCTGAAATCCGGCGTGCCTGACGTGACAGCCCCTGTCTATTCGCATCTGATTTATGATGTCATCCCGGACGGCGATAAAACGGTTACGCACCCGGATATTTTAATTCTTGAGGGATTAAATGTTCTGCAAAGCGGGATGGATTATCCACACGATCCACATCATGTATTTGTTTCCGATTTTGTCGACTTCTCAATATATGTTGATGCGCCGGAAAAGCTCCTTCAATCGTGGTATATCAACCGCTTCCTGAAATTCCGCGAAGGCGCATTTACCGATCCGGATTCTTATTTCCACAACTATGCGCAGCTTTCAAAAGATGAAGCGATAAACGTAGCGACTAATTTGTGGAATGAGATTAACCTTGTGAATCTTAAGGAAAACATCTTGCCCACGCGCGAGCGCGCGAGCCTGATTTTGACGAAAAGCGCAAATCACTCGGTTGAGCAGGTCCGTCTAAGAAAATAAAGCCTTTTATAGAAAAGGGAGCCTCGGCTCCCTTTTTTTCATTCTGCGCTACGCAACGAAATTTCGCCGCCAACCCAGGGTTTAATCACTCCATCCTGCTCAAGTAATAATGCGCCTTGCGAATCAATTCCACGTGATATACCGAAGATCTCTTTGTCGCCAATAATTAACTTCACCGGGCGATCAATAAAGTTATCGAGTCTTTTCCAGCGTGTCAGATACGGTGTCAGCCCTTCCCGCTCAAACAGACGTAGCGAATCACGAAGCTCTTTAATCAGGCGGACAGCAAGCGTATTACGATCGATGGAGATCCCCGCTTCCTGAAGGTTGATCCAGCCTTGATTAATAACATCATTTTCGACGTTACGCATGACAAGATTAATTCCCGCGCCAATGACAATTTGCGCAGCATCACCCGTTTTTCCGGTTAATTCCACCAGGATACCGGCAAGTTTACGATCATTAAGGTACAGATCATTCGGCCATTTTACACGCACATGGTCGGCACCCAGGCTCTGCAATACTTCAGCCATGACAATGCCAATCACCAGACTCAAACCAATTGCCGCGGCAGGCCCCTGCTCCAGACGCCAGTACATTGAAAGGTAGAGATTTGCCCCGAATGGAGAGAACCATTTACGGCCACGGCGACCACGTCCTGCGGTTTGATACTCTGCCACGCAGGCATCGCCAGAATGCAACCCGTGAATGCGATCAAGCAGATACTGGTTGGTGGAATCAATAACCGGTAAGACCGCCACATTACCATATTCAATTTGCTGACGAATGCGTTCTTCTTCCAGTAACTGGATTGGCTCTGGCAGGCTGTAACCTTTGCCAGGTACGGTAAACACATCCACGCCCCAATCGCGTAGGGTTTGAATATGTTTGTTAATCGCCGCCCGGCTCATACCCAGTTTTTCACCCAACTGTTCGCCGGAATGGAATTCACCGTCAGAAAGGATGGATATCAGCGTTAAGGGTACCGTGTTGTCTTTCATGCAATGACCTCTACCGCGTTCACTTCGCCCGTTGGCCCCATAAATCGCACTTCAGGCTCCAGCCAGACATTAAATTTCTTGCCGACCTGAGCCCGCACATGATGGGCGAGACCAACCACATCATCACTGGTCGCATTACTCTGATTGATGAGAACCAGCGCCTGCTGTTGATGTACCGCCGCACCACCGTGACTATAGCCTTTCAACTGACACTGGTCGATAAGCCAGCCCGCCGCCAGTTTTACGGTTCCATTACGCTGCGGATAATGTGGCGCATTGGGGAATAAAGCCAGCAGCGCATCGGCATGCTCGCGATTAACGACCGGGTTCTTAAAGAAGCTTCCCGCATTGCCGTTAACTTTAGGATCCGGGAGTTTTGTCATTCGCATATGGCATACGGAATCAAAAACGTCACGCGGGGTAACGGTCTGCGGATCTAAACGCGTCAGATCGCCGTACGTCAGCACGGGCTTCCACGCTTTAGTCAGGCGGAAACCCACGGCCAGAATAGCGAATTTGTCCTGATACTCATGTTTAAAGATGCTATCGCGATAGCCAAAACGACATTCTGATGCCGATAAACGCAGGTGTTTACCGGTCGCCAGTTCGACACAGTCTACAAACTCACAGACCTGTTGAAGCTCGACGCCATAGGCTCCGATGTTTTGAATAGGTGATGAACCGGCGCAGCCAGGGATCAACGCTAAGTTTTCCAGACCCGGCATGTTGTTATCCAGCGTATAACAAACTAATTGATGCCAGTTTTCACCCGCCCCGACATGAAGATGCCAGGCATCTGCCGACTCGGTAACCTCGATACCTTTAATCCGGTTAACGATGACGGTTCCGGCGTAATCTTCCAGGAAGAGAACATTGCTTCCTTCCCCCAGAATAAGAACTGGCAGACCTTCTGCGGTCGCATGCTGCCAGGCGCTCAGTAGTTGTCGTTCGTTTTCCGCGCATATAATGTGCTTCGCATGATGATCAATGCCGAAGGTGTTCCAGGGTTTTAGGGAATGGTTCATAGCTGCTTTCCTGATGCAAAAACGTCGCTAGTTTACCGTATATGAGGGGATTGTGCGCGCGGTATCGCCCGGTGGCGCTGCGCTTACCGGGCCTACGTGTGTGGCTCCATACCCGCAGGCCGGATAAGGCGCAACCGCCATCCGGCATGGTTTTTTTCGCACCAGCGCAAAAAGGCCATCCTTCCGGATGGCCTTCTGCTTATTTGATGCCTGGCAGTTCCCTACTCTCGCATGGGGAGACCCCACACTACCATCGGCGCTACGGCGTTTCACTTCTGAGTTCGGCATGGGGTCAGGTGGGACCACCGCG
>NZ_VTZO01000058.1:0-7207 GCF_008369545.1 Pseudocitrobacter sp. 73
TGATTAGACATGAGATAAATACAGGGTTATCCGCTAGATAATTGTGGGACTATAGGGGAAGACTGTGGATTTTATGGGAAGGGTTTTGTAAAAATGTTTCAGTATTTGAAACTCGCCCGAACCAAAAAAAATTACCGGGCGAGTCTCAAATAATCAGAATCAGTGATTAGCTGTTTGGGATGATTCTGGTTTGATTACTACCTCTTCGGCATCAAGCCAATCTGGTCGAGGGTCGTACTCACGATAGGCAGGTAAATTTAAATCATCGCGTATTGTCATTATCCTCGCCTGTATGTCGTCAAGGATACCAGCCATGTATCCAGCATGTACAGTGCCAGTCGTTTCAGTGTCATTTGAAAGGACGCTAAACCCATTGGCAATGCTCATTAAAGCCGAAAAGGCACCAGCCTGCAAACCAGCAATTTCTTGCTTGATATGTGCTATTTTTTCTTCCGGTGCTTCTCGTTGAACTCGAACACGAAGCTTATCTTCAAGCTCATTTTTTTCATCAATTAAACGGTGAACCTTTTCCTTTTGCTCAGCGAGAGATTGACGATTAATTTCAAGGTCGGTGTGTAGGTTGGTCTTCTCTTTTTCATGCTTAGAAATCAACTCTTCTGCCAGCTCGACAAATGCAGCTTTATCACCTTCTTTTGCCACCTCAATAAGGGTACTTTTCTGATCGTCTGGTAGTCGGCGGAACTGACGAAGTTCACGGTAGCCGATCCCCATGCGGGACATGGAATCCAGGGCTTCTTCACCGAAGGCGGTAAGGTTGGCAATATCCAAATCTGCTTTATCAACGGATATTCCGAGAACATTACAAAACTCATCCCATGTGCCCGAAAACTCCGAACCGTTCGGTGTCTTCTTACCCTTTAGATTGCGATATAGCTTGTTTTCTTTAACAAAAGCCAGTTTAGAAGTCCGAACCGTTCGGGAAAATTGCTCAAAGGCATCAGCCATCTGTGCTTGACCAAGAAGCTGGTTCAGCAGATCACGTTCATCAGTTATTTGGCTGGTAATGTTAGCCATGAGGTTCTGAGTGGCTTCCAGCGCAGGGTTCAGATCTGAATCAGTTACTAATTCTACTTGTTTTGACTTTGTTCTTGCCATCGCTATGCTCTCCGGTGAAATACTTCCGATTTTCTTTGCCTTAAATTACGGTTTTGTGATAAGCAGTAGACATCATTTCAAGATGCCTCTATTTATCAATTCCTTACGAAGTGTTCGTTTCATCCAACCAGCGATAGATTCATCACCATCTTGCTTCCTTGCCTCTTCAATAGCATCCCTCAGCTCACCATCCAGCCGTAATTGGAACGGTGCGCTAACCTTTTTTGCACTCTTTTGTGTTGAGACCGTGTTGCGACGGTATGTGACAAATATCATTTCAAAATCCTCCAGCTAAATGTACAGGGCTTAATTGGTTGTTTTTACCCCTCGTTTATCGAGTTCTCTCCGCAGCAACCGTTTTATCCATCCTGCTTTATTGTCATCACCATCCTCTTGCATGGCCTTAGCTAAGCGTTCTGAAAGGTCTGCGTCGAGCCGTAGCTGTACAACATGTCGTTCCCTTTGGTTTTCTTTGGTTGACATTGGTGTTCTCCGGTATATATTAATCAATGTGACTGCAAATGTACATCATTGCATAGCACCAAGTAAAGCAAAGCCCGGCTGTGCGGAAACACAAGCCGGGCCTCTGACCACCACCGTTAATAAGGGTAACGACAATGGCTAAAAACAAGTTTAACCATTCAGACACAACAAACCAAGCTGATACGATCAGTTCACTACTACCCAAGAGCGGCACTACTCAGGAAGAAATTATGGATCTGATTCGTGTCGGGATTCAGCTGCATTTTATCAAGGATAATAGTCCCCATGGTGAGTTCATGAGCCGTCTCACTGAATTAGGGGTTGCACACCGTACCGCTATTGATGCCATGCGTATTGCCCTTAAATTCGGTCAAGACAATACGCCACGTGCAGCTATCGCAAAAACTGGTATCGGTAAAACAAAGTTAATCCTGCTTGCCCGTCTGGATGAAGCGGCATTGGATCTTCTTGCCAGTGGTGGGGCATATAATGACCACACTCTTGATGATATTCGTCGCATGAGCGCCAGAGAGTTACAGCGCGTAATTCAATCTGGCGAAGATATTATCTACGAAAGAACGCTGACGAATAAAACAGATGCCCCTTCCTTGTCTGTTGAGGATGAATCCGATAAAGAGGCAGAAATAAAACAATCAGGACAAATTGAAGGAAATAAAAAACAATATTGCCGCGAGTTACTTAAAGTGGCTTTGCGTTATTCCGGTATTATTGAACTTAGCGCAATAACAAAATTTATTGAGCATATGATTGCCTGTTCTCTGGCAGAGAAATATAGCCCCGGACTGAATGCAGCCAGTTATGAGGTTTATAATAAATTTGTCATAAACCGGAGGTCTGCAAAATGAGCGTTTCCCAAAACGACAATACCTACCGCGCTATGCCTATGCTTTCTCAGGGTAGCCATGATGATATCCTTTTTATAAAAAGTGGAACTGATTCGAAAGCCGTTTATGATGCAGCCACATTTCGCCTTGATGCAGTAAGAAAACTGCTGGATTATGCCTCGCAGTCGAGTACTGAAAAGGTTGGCGCAGGCTTTGAAATGTCTGCAATAGCGGATGCCGCCGGAATTCTGGTAACAGATGCAATGGCAATAATGGAAGAACTTAGGGAAAAAAGACCGCTGTAATAATCACCTTTGCATCAATGAGGCCCCTATACTGAGGGGCTTCTTCATATCTAAAGTACATTAAAAAACATACCCGCCCACACCCGATATTATTAACTGACTTTAACAAGGTGCTGTAACGCTTTCTAAGCCGTCAGGCTGGTTTGCTGCGGTCAAGGTTAGCCTTTACCGCCAGTCACACGCTGTAAAGCTTTATAAAGCCTTTTCTGAGTGAATTACTGATATTGCAACGGGTGATAATCATGACGAACAAAAGAAAAATGCGTCAGTCTGCCGAAGTGCTTAGTGATATGGCAACGCACATTGCCTGCCGTCTTAACATGTACGGCGTCGATAAGGGCCAGTCTGAATCTATTGCTGTAGACATCATGGCTTACCTGTCAGATGTGTATGGCGGGCTTAATATGTATTTCCCAAAAGGAACAAAAGACCTCAATGAAGAAAAGTATGATCTGGTTTTCGCAGACTTTAATGAAGGTATTCCCATCGCTGAAATAGCGAAAAAATACGGATATTCCCTGCAATGGATTTACAACATTATCGCCCAAAAACGCCGTGAATACAGAAACAGTCTGAAAGACAGTGCCGCCTGACACTGGGCGACACAACACTGTTTACACATCACAACTGAGTACATGTAAATGACAAATCTCAACGTAGGTAACTGGAAGACTATCGAGATATTCCGGGCGGGAACACATACCGCGATGGCGGGGCAGGAAATCAGCTTTTCCGATGAGGATATCGACAACATAGCTGCGGCCTATAACGGCTATCGCAGCGCGGGTTATGGTGCGCCGCTGTGTCTGGGGCATCCTGCCAGTAACAGCCCGGCCTATGGAGAAACCACCGGGCTAATAAGCAAGAACGGCAGGCTATTCGCGCTGGTAAAACCGGATGCAACTCTGCTGGGGCTGGTGCGTTCGGGGCATTACAAAAAAGTGTCAGCATCATTCTATAAGCCCGGCGAGGCCAGCAATCCGGCAGGAACCGGAGCCTGGTATCTTCGCCATATCGGTTTTCTCGGCTCACAGCCGCCAGCCGTAAAGGGACTGGAGCAGGTGGAGTTTATGGAAAGCTGTTACCCAGTCTTTTTTGGTCACAATGCATCACACGTTTATTTTTCAGAGTTCGACGGCATAGCCGATAGCCAGAGGGCAGCGCAACATCTTTTAATAAAGGATGTAAGCGAAGCCTGCAACGTCTCCTATTCCGAAGCTCTCACCCTTACCAAGCCATTTATCTGGAGTTATTAATATGAAATCTGTTATTTCCCTTGCCGAAGCACTGGATGCCGTAAAAGATAATCTCGCATCCATGAATGAACAGAAAGAAAAACTAGCTCGTCGAATCATTGAAATCGATGAGGAAATAAATACACTTCAAAATATGCCATTATCTCTTCATGATTACTGTTCTTTTATCCCTGAATATATTGAACGATTTGGACAGGAAGAATATCAGTCATTCAAGCGTGCTCTTTGCAACTGTTCAGGTAATGAAGGGAATGCTGAACGCTGGGGTAATCTGGAAAATGAGAACGGCGATATTTCCGGTCTGTTTCGCCTGGTGGGGCTGGGTGGCAACGTCTCCCCGGCTGATACCGGGATGGCAGTCATGCGCAAGCTCTGCTTTTTCTTCCCGGACGTGGTTGCATCCCGTCTGACAGAA
Source organism: Pseudocitrobacter sp. 73 (assembly GCF_008369545.1). Classification (NCBI taxonomy): domain Bacteria; kingdom Pseudomonadati; phylum Pseudomonadota; class Gammaproteobacteria; order Enterobacterales; family Enterobacteriaceae; genus Pseudocitrobacter; species Pseudocitrobacter sp. 73. The sequence continues at coordinate 4,421 of NZ_VTZO01000058.1, forward strand.
ACCCTTAAGAAAGACAAAAGCGTGCAGTGGGGAAATGACAAGCTCCCGTCTCTGGCAGACCGCCGTAAGATCGTAGCGGCACTGGTCAGTGAACGTAAGCAGGTGGACACTGAATTGAATGTCGTTATTGCCGGGATTTTAGGTATTACCGGGATTGATGGACTGTCGCTAAGCGAATGACGCCACCGAACCACTCATTACCGGAGTGAAGCATGAGCAATAACTTTTCTGTTGGCGTGATGATTGGCGGCATTGTCGGGAGCAGCTTCCGTTCCGCCATGAGCAATACCCGGCGTACTCTGGATTCTCTCGGCGACACGTCACGCCGACTGACGGAGCAGCAAAGCAGCCTGTCACGCGCCATGCAGCGTTACGGTCAGGTTGGTTCGGGCGTAGCCTCGCGCCTGAACAATGACCTGCAACGGGTCGGCAGAACGCTGGAACAGCTTAACCGCCAGCAGTCCCGCCTGTCGGCAGCGTCTGCCACTTCTGACGCCCTGAAATCTAACCGCATGGCGCTCTACGGTCAGGGTGTTGAGGCGTATGCACAAGCCAGGGCGGCTTACAGTCTTGTGTCCCCGGCTATAGAACAGTCGGCATCGTTTGAAGATAAAATGATTGATATGTCAATCACGGCGAAATATGACGATAAAACCCGTAAGACGCTGGGAGAGCAAATTAAAGGGTGGTCGCTCAAATACAACCAGTATCAGAATGATATGCAGGACGCCGTTGGTTCACTTATCAGCGATAACATTGACGGGCTTTCAGATATTGGCAATTACATGCCGAATATCGCCCGTGCAGCCACGGCAACCCGTACCGCAGGAACGGAATGGGCAAAGGTTGCGGCGGTGTGGCAAAACTCGCTGAAAGGCAGCGCAAAAGAATTTGGCGCGGTACAGAACATCATGGCCTACGCAGGTGACCAGGGGTCTTTTGAAATCCCTGACCAGGTGAAATGGATTCAGTCGCTTGCGCCGATGATGCAGGGTATTGCAGACGGTAAGGATGCAGTGGCGGAGATTGGGGCCAGTTTGCAGGTCGCTATGATTGGTTCAGGTTCACCGGATGAGACTGCAAACAATTTCAGGAACTTCCTCACCAAGATTTTTGCGCCTGATACGCAGAAGCGATTTGCCGATTTAGGTATCGACCTGATGGGGTCTCTTGCGAATTATAAAGCAGCCGGAGTTTCCCCCATTGAAGGTATGCTGGATGTAACCCAAAGATACCTTAATGCAACGAGTCCGAAAGCTCTGGCTGGTTTTAAATCCGCAATGCAAATTCAGGACAACAAGGCGCGGGACGAAGCATTACAAAGCCTGGCTAAAAACTTTGGGCTGGGTGAGATGTTTACCGATATGCAGGTAATGGCGTTCGTTCGCCCTATGCTTGCTAACATGGATAAATACCGGGCAATCCGTTCTGGCGCACTTAAAGCGGCTGATAATGACCTGCTGGCGGCATCCTATGCTGAAAGGCTCAAATCGCCGCTGGAAGCGACCAAAGCCCTGATGGTAAATACCCGTGATTTATCTATATCTCTGGGAAATCAACTTTCCCCCTCATTTGTATCAGCAACACGGCAATTAATCCCGATGATTCAGTCAACCAAGCACTGGATTGAACAAAACCCTACCCTTGTTCAGGGTGTGGCAAAGACTGTTGGCGCACTACTGGGGTTGAAACTCGCCACTGTCGGTCTGAAGCTCGGCCTGAATCTGCTTTTTTCACCTTTTGTTGGGATGTGGAAAAACGCTGTTCTGGTACACACTCATTGGGTGAAGCTGAAAGCCGCCCTTGGTGTTGGTGGCAGGTTGCGCTGGCTGGCTACCGGATTCAGTACCGTAGCGAAGGGAGCCGGGACGCTGGGTAAAGCGCTGGCAGGTGGGCTGTTCAGGGGCGTCATGGTCGTTGCAAAAGCATTTCTTTGGTTTGGCCGGGCGCTGATGATGAATCCCATAGGCATTGCTATAACCGTCATCGCCGGGGGCGCATACCTGATATACCGCAACTGGGGGGCAATAAGTCGATGGTTCTCACAGCGATGGGAGGAAGTCAAAACGGCCTTTAACGGCGGCGTTCTCGGCGTCAGTAAGCTAATCCTGAACTGGTCGCCGCTGGGGCTGTTCTACAAAGCGTTTGCGGGGGTAATGAAGTGGTTTAATATCGACCTTCCCAGCCAGTTTACGGAGTTTGGCGGTCATCTGATTGACGGACTGGTGAACGGTATCAAAAATAAGTGGGAGTCGCTTAAAAATACCGTCACCGATATGGGGGATAGTGTCGGTGGCTGGTTCAAGGAAAAGCTGGGGATTCACTCGCCAAGTCGGGTCTTTATGGGCTTCGGGTCGAATATCTCTCAGGGGGCCGCTATTGGCCTGCAACGAACCACCCCGCTCGCGGCGCTTGCCGGGCAGCGGCTGGCAGAGGAAATGATGCCGGAAGTGCCTCGTCTCCCTCCACCGGAGATTATGAGAGCAGGATATTCGGGACAAGGAACGGGAATTGCAGCCAGAGGCACCAGAGGGGGCGCGTCTAATGGCGGGATTAACGTAATTAACCATATCTACATTGATGGCAAGAACAAGGCACCTGCTCCTGATGTGGCTAATGCGCTGAAACTATCCATTCCTGAACTGGAAAGAGCACTGGAAGCTGTTCTTGCCCGTAAGCGTCGGGTTGCTTACGACTGATAATCTGTAATTCCTTTGCAGTATCTGAAAAGCCGCACCGTGTCGATTTATCTCACGGATTGCGGCTTATTTATCGCGCGGTGGATCA
>NZ_VTZO01000059.1:0-937 GCF_008369545.1 Pseudocitrobacter sp. 73
TTTCTGGAGGTTCATCAGGCGCGGAACTCATCGAGGCGCGGGAATAAAATCCCATTCAGACGCCGGATAGATTCAAGCAAGCCAACTTGTCGTCAAAATCGGTGTTGCAAAAACGGGAGTGACCATAGATTCCGTTTTCTGAGACGACCCCAAGCATAAAGGCAGAAATACACCAGTTTAAACAATCATTCATCTGGTTTTGCGAATACTGATATTGATGATACAAACGGCCCACCGGCCTGTTGAGGAACCTGTAAAACGGAAAGGCTCGCTGAAGCCGTATATTTTCTGGAGGTTCATCAGGCGCGGAACTCATCGAGGCGCGGGAATAAAATCCCATTCAGACGCCGGATAGATTCAAGCAAGCCAACTTATCGTCAAAATCGGTGTTGCAAAAACGGGAGTGACCATAGATTCCGTTTTCTGAGACGACCCCATTCAGCCGTTGGGTTTGTATGTTGGTTGAGCGCAGAGGGTACTGGCGGGCTGTTGTGGCCATCGCCGCCAAAAATGCGCGGCTGTGTTGGGCATCACTACATTACGGTGATGATTTCCGGCTGTACTCAGTCAACTAAAGCTCGAAGCTGTATAACCATCTGACCTGCAATTCGTTGATGATAAAGGGTTAGACCCCGTGAGGCCTATCTGGCTATTGTACAGGATATACGTATCCGCTTAACGAACAAGAACCTCACGCGCGTCTTTCATCAGGGCCCGAATCGATGACGATTCATCATGGCCGTTTATAGTACCGCAGTCTCTCCCCTTTATTTTTACTGAAGAGCAGACAGAAACCATAAATACCGGCTTTGACATGCCGGGGAAGTCCTTATAGTACAATAATTTTCGATATCCAAACTGACCCCTTCTAAGAGTCCATCTGCGAATCATACAACATTGTACGGTAAGCCTAATTAGGGGGTTGAGGGCCAATGGA